>CAMLEQ010000523.1 GCA_946479015.1 uncultured Gemmatimonadota bacterium
GGCGCCACCCAGCAGGTCTCGCCGTCCTTCTTCATGCAGAAGCCGATCGCCTGCCGCCACTCGTACGTCTGGTCGTAGTAGTTGCAGCGCGTGTCGAGCAGCAGGTTGCCGCCGACGGTGCCCATGTTGCGGAGCGGCGGCGTGGAGACGAGCGACGCCGCGCGGGCGACGGCGGGATAGTACTCGGCCACCAGCGGATGGCGGGCGAGGCGGGCGAGGGTGACGCCGGCGCCGATGCGCATCCCCGTGCCCGGGGTGCCGCCGATCTCCTCCAGCTCCGCGAGTCTCGCGAGGGAGATGACGGTGGATGGCGTCTGCTGGCGGCGCTTCATGTTCGGGTAGAGGTCGGTGCCGCCGGCGACGTACGCGGCGTCGTCGCCGAACTCGGCGCGCGCCACCACCGCCTGGTACACCGAGCGTGGCTCCACCAGCCGGAAGCGCGGCAGGCGCAGCATCAGCGCTCCCCCTCCGGGAGGGGCACGCGCGTGGGCGCGGGGAAGGCGTAGTCGGGGAACGCCGTGGGCCCGTACCGGCCCCCCTTGCCGCGCGCCTTGTCGCGGAGCGCGCGCAACACCGCGTGCGGCGAGCAGGGCGCCTCGTCCACGCGCACGCCCACGGCGTCGTACACCGCGTTCGCGACCGCGGGCGGGATCGGCAGCAGCGGCCCCTGTCCCACCTCCTTCGCGCCGAACGGCCCCTCGGGATCCGGCTCCTCCACGAGCATCGTCTCCACGTCGCACATCTCGAGCGATGTGATGCTCTTGTACTCGAGCATGCTCGGGTGGTGGTGCACCACCGTGCGGAGCCTGTCGCGGTACGTCATCTCCTCCATCAGCGCCTCGCCGAGCCCCATGTACACCGACCCCTCCACCTGTCCCCGGGCGAGCAGCGGGTTGATGGCGCGCCCGATGTCGTGCGCGATCCAGACCTTCGGTACGCGGACGATCCCCGTCTCGGGGTCCACGATCACCTCGGCCACGGCGCAGGAGTACGAGTACGCCGGCGACGGTCCCACGCCCGCGCCCTTGTAGCGGCCGGGGGCGCGCGGGGGCGTGTACGATCCGGTGGCGCCGATGGTGCCCAGCGCCGCCTCGGCGGTCTGCACCGCCTCGGCGAACGACACGCCGTGCTCCGGGCGCTCGCTGTCGAACACGCGACCGCCGCCGAAGGCGAGGCGCTCGAGCGGCACGCCGAGCGATGCCGCGACGGGAGGCGACATCGTGTCGCGCGCGCGCTCGGCGGCCTCGATCGCGGCGTTCCCCGTCATCAGCGTCACGCGCGACGAGTACGAGCCCAGGTCCACCGGCGTGAGGTCGGTGTCGCCGGTGACGACGCGGATGTCCTCCGGCTCGATCCCCAGCACCTCGGCCACGCAGCAGGCGAGCACCGTGTCCGACCCCTGGCCGATGTCGGTGCTCCCGCAGAAGACCGCCACGCCTCCCGAGCGATCGAGCTTGAGCTGCACGCCGGAGTGCGGCATCGCGTTCCAGTAGATCGGGAGCCCCGCGCCGGAGATGTACGATGAGCAGGCGAGCCCCAGGCCGCGTCCGTGCGGGAGCCTGCGGAACCGCTCGCGCCAGCCGCTCGCCCGCACGGCAGCCTCGATGCAGCGGCCGAGCCCCATCGACCCGATGCGGAGCCAGTTGGCGGTGACGCTGTGCGGGGGCTGGAGGATGCGCAGCCGCATCTCCGCGGGGTCGAGCCCGAGGCGCTCGGCGATGCGATCGAGCTGGCACTCCACGGCGAAGCGCGGCTGCGGCGTGCCGTGGCCGCGCTTGGGGCCGCAGGGCGCCTTGTTCGTGAACACGCGCGCGCCGCGGAAGCGGTAGTGCGGGACGCGGTACGTCACGGTCTGGAGGGCGCCCGTGTAGTACGTGCTGGCCACGCCGTAGGAGCCGTACGCACCGCCATCGAGGTAGGAGGTGAAGTCCATGGCGACGATGGCGCCGTCGCGCGTCACGCCGGTGCGGAGGCGCATGAGCGTGGGGTGGCGTCCGCGGTGGCAGTGGAACACCTCCTCTCTCGTCAGGCAGATCTTCACCGGGCGCCCCGTGCGCCGCGCGAGCTCGGCGACGGCGATCTCGTGCCCGAACGGGTCGGACTTCCCGCCGAAGGCGCCGCCGTTCGGCGTCGCGATCACGCGCACGCGCGCCGGCGGGAGCCCGAGCACCCGGGAGAGCGCGCGGTGCACGTAGTGCGGCGTCTGCGTGCTCGACCAGAGGGTGAGCCGCCCCTCCGGCGACCACTCGGCGAGCGCGGCGTGCTGCTCCATGGGGAGGTGCGTGCTGCCGCCGTAGAAGAACACGTCGTCGAACACCAGCTCCGCTCCGGCCATCGCCGCATCGACGTCGCCGAACTCGAGCGCCACGCGCTTGTGGACGTTCCCGTCGTCGCCGTGGTCGTGGATGGGCGGCGCCTGCCCCGCGAGCGCCTCGTCGATCGACGCGACGGCGGGAAGGGGATCGTACTCCACCTCGATCAGCTCGCGCGCTTCGGCCGCCGTCTCCTCGTCCAGCGCGGCCACGGCGGCCACCGGATCACCCACGAAGCGCACGCGGTCGAGCGCGAGCGCGTGCTCATCCTGCGACACCGGGAGGATGCCGAACGGCACCGGGAGGTCGCGCCCGGTGAGCACGGCCACCACACCGGGGTGCGCCGCGGCACGCGCGGTGTCGATGCGGACGATGCGCGCGTGCGCGATCGGCGCGCGGAGGAGCTTCGCGTGCAGCATGCGCGGGCGCGCGAGATCATCGGCGAATCGCAGCGTGCCCGTCACCTTCGCCGGCGCATCCACCTTGGGGCGCGGCGTGCCGACCACGCGCAGCCCGTCCCCGCCG
>CAMLEQ010000524.1 GCA_946479015.1 uncultured Gemmatimonadota bacterium
GACATTCCGGCATCGAAGCTGAAGGCCGAGATCGCTCGCCTGCTGCTCGAGAACCACTACATCAAGGACTTCAAGACCCTCGAGACCGACGACGGGCGGAAGGTGCTCCGGCTGTACCTGCGCTACGCGCAGGGCGACCAGCCGGTGATCCGCGAGCTGCGCCGGGTGTCGACGCCCGGGCTGCGGAAGTACGTCGGCGTGGGCGAGATCCCGCGCGTGCGCAACGGGCTCGGGATGGCCATTCTCAGCACGTCGCAGGGGCTCATGTCCGACCGGCAGGCGCGCCAGGCGCGCACCGGCGGCGAGCTGCTCGCGGTGGTCTGGTAGGAGACGGAGCCATGTCGCGAATCGGAAAGAAGCCCGTGCCGCTGCCGAAGAACGTGACGGCGACGCTCGACGGGCACACGATCACGGTGAAGGGGCCGAAGGGTGAGCTGAAGCGCACGCTGCACTCGGCGATGGGGGTGGCCGTCGAGGACGGCACGGTCGTCGTGACGCGTCCCTCGGACGAGAACGAGCACAAGGCGCTGCACGGGCTCACGCGCACGCTGGTGGCCAACATGGTGCAGGGCGTGTCGACGGGCTTCCAGAAGCAGCTCGACATCGTGGGGGTGGGCTACCGCGCGGAGGCGCGCCCGTTCGGGCTGCAGCTCGCGCTCGGCTTCTCGCACCCGGTGGAGTATCGGGCGCCGGCGGGGATCAAGCTCTCCGCGCCGCAGCCGACGACGATCGTCGTGGAGGGAGCGGACAAGGAAGTGGTGGGGCAGGTGGCGGCGGAGCTCCGCAGTCTGCGTCCCCCCGAGCCGTACAAGGGGAAGGGGATCAAGTATGCCGGCGAGCAGATCCGGCGGAAGGCCGGTAAGGCGGGAGGCAAGTAAGCGATGAAGCCGATTCACAAGCCGAGGACGCGGGCGGAGCAGCGCTATCGCCGGCACCTGCGGGTTCGGAAGAAGGTGGAGGGGACGGCGGAGCGTCCGCGCCTGGTCGTCCGCCGCTCGCTGAAGCACATCTACGCGCAGATCGTGGACGACGCGTCGAACCGCACGATCCTCACGGTGTCCGACCTGACGGTCGGCGAGGGGAAGAAGGCGGAGCGGTCGCTGGCGGTGGGGAAGACGCTCGCGGAGCGGGCGAAGGCGGCGGGGATCACGCGCGTCGTGTTCGATCGTGCGGGGTACAGATACCATGGCCGCGTGAAGGCGGTCGCCGACGGCGCCCGCGAAGGCGGGTTGGAGTTCTAACATGGCTGACAATCAGAGCACGGGAGCTGGCATGGGGTCGTCGAGCGCGCCGGAGCCGCGCCGCGGTGGACGCGGCGGGGGCGGCGGTCGTGGCGGTCGCGGACGCGGTCCGGGCGGCGGGCGTGGTGGCCCGGGCGGGCGCGGTGGTCCGGGCGGCCGCGGCGGTCCCGGCGGGCCTGGCGGCGGGCGTGGTGAGGGGCGCGGTCGTGGCGGCGAGGGGCGCGGCCCCGAGCGCGAGCGCGAAGGGAGCGATCTCGTCGAGAACGTGATCGCGATCAACCGCGTGGCGAAGGTCGTGAAGGGCGGCCGCCGCTTCAGCTTCAACGCGCTCGTCGCCGTGGGCGACGCGCAGGGGCGTGTGGGCGTGGCGACGGGGAAGGCGAACGAGGTGTCGGAGGCGGTGCGGAAGGCGGTGGATGCCGCGCGCCGCAAGATGGTGCACGTGCCCCTCACGGGCGGGACGATCCCGCACGAGGTGGTGGGCGAGCACGGGGCCGGCCGGGTGCTGATGAAGCCCGCGGCGCCGGGTGCCGGCGTGATCGCCGGTGGCGCGGTACGCGCGGTGCTCGAATGCGCCGGGGTGGCCGACATCCTCACGAAGAGCCTCGGCTCCACCAATCCGCACAACATGGTGCGGGCGGCGATGGACGGGCTCACGCAGCTCACCACGGTCGACCAGATCGCGCGGGAGCGCGAGGTGGAGGTCGCGAGCCTGCCGTATCGCTCGCGCGCGAAGAGCAAGGAGGCCGTCTAATGGCGCGGACGTTCGTCTGGCACCCGGGACGGGGGCCGAAGCGCACGGAGAAGAACGAGCTGACCGCGGGGAAGGTGCGCATCGAGCAGGTGCGCAGCCAGATCGGGCATCCCGAGCGGATGCGCCGCACGCTGGCCGCGATCGGACTCCGGCACCATCAGGACGTGGTGGTCAAGCAGGACTCGCCATCGCTGCGCGGGCAGATCAAGCTGGTGCGTCACCTGGTGAAGGTGACGCCCGTCGAGGAGTAACGGACTGTGGCCAATCAGAACGAGAGCACGACGGGCAGCACGATCGGGCTGCACAACCTGGCGCCGGCGCCGGGCTCGCACCGCGGTCGCAAGCGCCTGGGACGTGGCCCCGGCTCCGGCAAGGGAAAGACCGCCGGAAAGGGGCACAAGGGGATCAAGGCGCGCGCGGGGCACCACGGGCCCGGCGGCAACAAGCCGCACTTCGAGGGCGGCCAGATGCCGCTCACGCGGCGCGTGCCGAAGCGGGGCTTCACGAATCCGTTCCACGTGGAGAACCAGATCGTGCACCTGCGTGACCTCAACGCCCTCCCCGAGGGACAGGAGGTCACCGCCGAGGCGCTGGTCGCGGCGGGACTCATCCGCCAGGGGAAGGGGCCGGCCAAGCTCCTGGCCAACGGCGAGCTCACCCGTGCCGTCACGGTGCGGGGGATCAAGATGAGCGCGTCGGTCCGCGAGAAGATTGTCGCGGCCGGAGGCCGCGTCGAGGAGTAACATGGCGCAAAGCAACCCAGCCGCCGCGGTCGCCAATCTGTTCAAGACGCCGGAGCTGAAGTCGAAGATCGGCTTCACGCTCCTGGCGCTCGTG
>CAMLEQ010000525.1 GCA_946479015.1 uncultured Gemmatimonadota bacterium
GCCGCGCCCCGCGCTCACATCCCGGCCGTCGCCCGGCGCCCCGTCGCTTCCTGCACGGCGATGCGGAAGACGACGTCCCGGTGGGGCACCGGATCCTCGGTGGTGAGCGCCGCCGGGTCGAGGCGCCGGAGCAGCTCCACCGCCCGCTCCCACGTCTCCTCCGCCGTCGGCGACACGTCATCCGGCTCGAGCACGTAGAGCGCGCCGTGCACCACCACGCTGCGCCAGTCGGTGAAGGAGCTCACCTCGTCCACCTCGAACGCCACCCACCGGTTGCGCTGCACCGTCGTGAGCTTCGTGCCCGGCGAGGTCCGTCCGTACAGCCATCCATCCGAGTACACGTAATGGATCGGCTCGATGTCCACACGGTCGCGCATCGAGTACGCGATGCGTCCCACGCGATTGCGCGCGAGGATCGCCACGACGTCCTGGCGGTTCAGCTCCTCGATCTGCAACAGCGACTTCGATGTCATGGCGACTCCGACGGCTCGGCGCGCGGGCCCTCTCCCGCGCTCCCGAAAGCTGCGGGGGAGGGAACGCGCACGGAAGCGGCAAAGCCCCGCGCTCGCGCGGGGAAAGCCCTCACTGCTGAGTCAGCAGGCGAACCCCCCCGGACCCGGTCTCGATGTGGATGCGCCCGCGGCCGTCGCCGATCTTCCCCACCAGCGCATCGCGCTCGAGCTTCGTGGCCTGCACGGGGAGGTCCGTCCGGATGCCGCCGCTCCCCGTCTCCACCGAGAGCTCGGCGCCGACCGACGCCGGCACGTGCACGGTCACGTTCCCCGATCCGGCGTCGATGTCCAGGTTGCGGATCTCCCCGGCGAGCGCGACGTCCACCGAGCCGCTCCCCGCATCCAGCTTCACGTCCGGCACGCGCACCGCGGACGCGTCGATCGACCCCGAGCCGACATCGATCTCCAGCCGTGACGCCTCCACGTTCGAAACGCGTGCGCCGCCCGAGCCCGTGTCGAGGCGCACCCGGTCGCTCTTCGCTCCCGTGACGGTCACGCTGCCGGAGCCGGTGTCCACGTCGAGCTCCGCCTGCACGTCGGAGACGCGAACGTTGCCGGAGCCGCCGTCCAGCCGCAGCCGCCCCCGGGCTCCGTTCACGGTGATGTCGGCGCTGTTCACATTCACCGTGAGGTCGCCGTCCACGTTCGCCACGGCGGCATCGCCCACGGCGAGGTGCAGCACCACGCGCTTCCCGCGCGGCACGGCGATGCGCAGGTCGGCGCCGGCCTCGAGCCCGCCGCCGCTGCCGGTGATCGTCACGCGGTCGCCGCCGTCATCCTCGTCGCCGAAGGTGCCATCCTCGTTCACCCGGAGCGTGGTGCTGGAGTTGTCGCGCATGCCGGGATAGCTGATCCGGCGGGCGGGGAAGAGCACGCGCAGCGTAGTGCTGCCCCCGATGGGGCCGGTCAGCACGCGAAGCTTGTCCGCATCCGCGCCCACGCGATCCACGCTCACCACCACGTCCGATCCACTCCCCGCCTCCAGTCTCACCTTTCCGGCGAGGTCGTAGATCGCGACCGCGGAACCGGACAGCGTGTAGCGCGACCCGCCCTGCGCGGCGAGCGCGGCCGGAACGATCGGAGGGGCGGCGAGGGCGGCCAGCGTGGCGAGCCGCGTGAAAGTGCATCGCATGAAGGGTCTCCTGAGATTCGGAGGCGGAGGCCGCGCGCTGCCGCGCGGACGGGAGCACTGGCGGTGGGACAGTACGAGCTCCGCCGATGGTTTGTGTCGGGTGATGCCGGATCTCCAGGGACGCCACCTTTTCCGGCCGGCGTGGTATCAACGACGTTCTCGACGGCACCCATCGCCCATACCTCGATCACCGCCGCCCCCGAGGCGGCGACACCTCCCGATGCTCGCCACCATCCGCGCCCTCGTGGCCGCGCTCGCGCTCGCGCCGGCGCTCACCTTCGCGCTCCCCGCGCAGTCTCCCGCGCCGGTCGCCACCGCACCGGCCGCCGACACCGTCGGCGACCTCCCGCTCACCGAGGTGCCCGCGCGCGCGCAAGGCGGGGCGCTGCTGGGCGTGATCCTCACCGGCGATGGCGGATTCGCCACGCTCGACAAGCTGCTCGCCGATTCCATGGCCGCTCGCGGGATCCCCGTGGTGGCGCTCGACTCGCGCGCGTACCTGACCTCGGGGCGCCGGACGGCCGATGGGGCCTCGCGCGACCTCGAGCGGATCCTGCGGCATTATCTGTCCACGTGGGCGAAGTCGCGCGTGCTGCTCGTGGGGTACTCGCGCGGTGCCGACCTGCTGCCGTTCATGGCCTCGCGACTCCCCACCGAGCTCTTCGGCCGCATCGACGAGGTGGCGATGCTCGGCCTGGCGCCCAATGCGAACTTCACGTTCCACCTCGTGGACCTGATCTCGAACCACAAGCGCAAGGACGATCTCCCCACGGTGCCGGAAGTGGCGAAGCTGCGCGGCAAGCGCGTGCTCTGCTTCCACGGCGCGGACGAGAAGGAGTCGGGCTGTCCCGCCCTCCCCGCCGATGTGGCGACGGTGGTGGAGATGCCCGGGGGACATCACTTCGGCGGCCGCTACGGTGAGATCGCGACGAGGATCCTGGACGGGGTGCGGTAAGCGCGCGGCACGCCGGCGTTCCTCTGTCGCGGTGCCGTCCGGGGCCACAAATTCCACCCATGTCCGATACCTCGCGCGTGTGGCGCCTGTGGCAGCGGTTGAGCGGCATGCCGGGCGGGAAGTGGGCGTTCAGCCGGCTGCTCGGCCGGATGGTGCCGTACACCGGGAGCATCCGGCCGTACGTGGCCGAGCTGCGTCCGGGCTACGCCCGCGTGGTGATGCGCGACCGGCG
>CAMLEQ010000526.1 GCA_946479015.1 uncultured Gemmatimonadota bacterium
ATCTCGTACTCGCGGGGATACTCCTCGAACACCTTGCGGATGCGCCAGAGCACGAGCCCGACGGTGGGCGCTTCATCGAACGCCGGAATGCAGATGTAGAGCATGGGTCCGTTGAGTGATACCGCGTGCCGCCCGCACGGTTCCGGTCGGAGCGGGACGCGAGCCGGTGCGCCGGAGATCGACGCCATCGAAAGATCCACCGCTCCGGCGCGCGCGGCAACCGGCGCGCTTGAACGCGCGGCGGCGGCGATGTAGCGTGCGACACGCATCCGCGCGCGCCCATTCCGTGGACCGCCGCGTCGCACCACTCTCCCATCCGGAGTCGCTCATGCGTCGCGCCGCGGCGTTCCTGCTCGCGACGGCTCTCGCCGCCTGCGCCCGTACGGGCACCGCGCCGCCTCGCACCACCCCCACCCCCACCCCCGCGCCCGCGCGCGGCGGGGCGGAGCTCATCGGCAGTGCCGAGCTGCGCCGCGACCTGTTCGCCTTCGCCGACGACTCGATGCGCGGGCGCAGCGCCACCACCGCCGATGCGGCGCGCGGCGCGCGCTTCATCGCCGAGCGGCTCGCGCGCCTCGGCGTGGAGCCCGCCGGCGACAGCGGACGCGGCTACCTGCAGCGCGTGCCGCTCGTGCGCGCGTGGGTGGGAGACGGCTCGCGCTTCACCGTCACCACGCGCGCCGGCGCGTCCACGCGCATCCCGTTCGGCCGCGCGCTCGTGCCCGTGCTCTCGTTCGGCGACGGCGCGCCGCTCCCGGCGCTCGACGCGGAGGGGGAGGTGGTGTTCGCCGGGTATGGCATCTCGTCGCGATCGCTCGGGCGCGACGATCTCGCCGGGCTCTCGCTCGAGGGGAAGGTGGTGGCGTTCGTGGACGATGCGCCCGCATCGCTCGACGCGGCGCGCCGCGAGGCGGTGATGCGCGATGCGCCGCTGGACGAGCGGCTCGGGGCGATCCTGCGACGGCATCCGGCGGCGGTGATCGTGCTGGCGAAGGGGCGGCTCGCGTCCGCGCTCGCGGTCACGGCCGCGCGCCTGGCCGACACCATGCTCGTGGTGGACTCCCTGCACCTGGGCGCGGCGCCGGCGCGGGAGCTGCCGATGGTGCTCGTGGCGCGCGCCGAGCCCGGCTCTCCCTTCCTCCCCGCGCGCTGGCCGGCCGACGACGGCGCGCGGGCGCTCGACGCGCGCTTCGCCGGCCACGTGGACTACCACCGCGAGGAGATCCTCACGTACAACGTGGTGGGCGTGGTGCGCGGCAGCGATCCGGCGCTCCGCGGCAGCTACGTGGCGTTCGGCGCGCACCTCGACCACATCGGCGTGCAGCCGTCGGAGGGTGGGGACTCGATCGCGAACGGCGCCGACGACGACGGCTCGGGGAGCGTGGCGCTGCTGGCGATCGCGCGCGCGGCCACGCGCTCCGGTGTGCGCGCGCGCCGCTCCTTCCTCTTCGTGTGGCACACCGCCGAGGAGCTGGGGCTGTACGGCTCCGAGTGGTTCACCCGCCACCCCACCGTGCCGCTGGACTCCGTGGTGGCGCAGCTCAACGCCGACATGATCGGCCGCAACGCGCCGGACTCGCTCTACATCGTCGGGCCGCTGGCGGCGCCGAATGGGCAGAGCCGCGTGCTCGGCGCGATCGTGGACTCGGTGAACGCGGCGCAGCCGCGCCCCTTCCGGATCGACCGCGACTGGGACTCCCCGACGCACCCGGAGCAGATGTACTACCGGAGCGATCACTACAACTACGCGCGGCGCGGCGTGCCGATCGTGTTCTTCACCACGGGGCTGCACGCCGACTACCACCGGCCGAGCGACGAGCCGGGGAAGATCGACTACGCGAAGCTCGCGCGCGTGGCGCGGCTGATCTGGGCGTCGGGGCTGGCCGTCGCCGACCGAGGCACGCCCCCCCGCGCGGACGCGCCCTGACGCGCCGGTTCCCCGCCGACGCTCACCGCTGTCAGCACTCGCGCCGCGCGAGTGCCGGTGTCATTGCCTTCTTCGCGGCCGTTCGTCAGCCGGATGGATCCGGCGATGGCGCACGAGTGGCACGCCGGGTGTATGAAGGTCGTGGACCCGACGGAGAGAGAGCATGATTCTCGGAAACGTTCGTGCGTCGCTGACACGGGATGATGCGCAACTGGCGCTCCGGCTGCTCGGACGCGAGTCGGCCGCGGAGCTCGAGCACGCCGAATCGGCGCTCCGCGATCACGGCATCGACGCGCTCCTCGACGATCCTCGGCTGCTGCCGGCGCTGCTCGAGTCTCGCATCGGCATGCACGGATCGCTCCCGCTCTTCTGCTACGTGGTGGTGCGCCAGGCACTGCGCACGGCGGGGGAGCACGACCGGGGGATGGCGGACTACGTCGCGGCGATCCTGCTGCACTTCGGGATGCGCGACCGCGCGCACCGCGTGTCCGAGAGCGACGACGAGCGGTACGACACGCTCGTGGATCTGCTCGACGACGTGAACGATCCCGACGGGCGCCGGAGCTTTCTCGTCAGGCAGCACCTCGGCAACTACGCGCTCTGGGTGAGCGGTCTCTTCCCCGACATGATCGAGCACCGCCGCTGGCGGCGCGGCGGGCCGGACCTGGAGTACTACGAGGACCTCGGCCGCCGCGGCTTCCGCCTCGCCGCGGACCATCGCCTCGCGCACGAGCACGGCCTGGATGCCCTCTTTCGCGAGGTGGCCGAGCGCTTTCCGGTGCTCAGGGTGGCGCTCAACAACGTCAGCGACGCGTTGTTGTTCAGGAACGTGAGCACGCCGGAGAGGGTGATGCGGCAGGTGAGGGATGCTACGAAGTGGAGGTGGAGTTGAGGAGGG
>CAMLEQ010000527.1 GCA_946479015.1 uncultured Gemmatimonadota bacterium
GGCGCGCCGCCCGACAGCATGCGCCCGGGGGGAAGCTCCTTCCCGCCGGCCGCCGGGCCGGCGCGCGCGATCCCCGGCGCCGCGCCCGTGCCGCGGCCGGCGCGCCCGCGCCGCGACACCACGCGCCGCCCCATCACCGACCCCTTCCACATCCCGCCGACGTGAGCGGGCGCCGCGCCGGCGCGGACGCCACGACGCCATGAGCGCCACGCGCTACCACGCCCACTGGGTCCTCCCGGTGAGTGCTCCCCCCATCCGCGATGGCACCGTGGTCGTGGACGGGGGGCGCATCGCATGGGTGGGCGCGCGCGCCGACGCGCCGCCGGGGGAGGACCGCGAGCTCGGCCGCGCGGTGCTCCTCCCCGGGCTCGTGAACGCGCACACGCACCTCGAGCTCACCGCCTTCCGCTCCCTCCTCGACGGGCTTCCGTTCCGCGAGTGGATCATCCGCCTGCAGGGGGCGAAGACGGCGGTGATGTCGCGCGAGCGCTTCCTCGACTCGGCGCGTCTCGGCATCGTCGAGGGACTCGGGGCCGGGATCACGACGTACGCCGACACCTGTGACTCCGGCGTCGCCCTCGAGGCGATGCGCGAGGCGGGGGTGCGCGGGATCATGTATCAGGAGGTGTTCTCCCCCTCCGCCGATCCCGCGCGCGTGCGCGAGGCCGCGGAGGGGCTGCGCGCGAAGCTCGCCGCGCTCGAGCCGCTCGAGAGCGAGCTGCACGCTCTCGGCATCTCCCCGCACGCGCCGTACACGGTGTGCGACCCCCTGTTCGCGCTCGCCGCGCGCTCGGGGCGTCCCCTCGCCGTGCACGTGGCGGAGAGCGAGGCCGAGACGCGCTTCGTGTGCGACGGCACCGGCCCGTTCGCCGATGGGCTCCGCGCGCGCGGCATCGACGTGACGCCGCGCGGGCGGTCGCCGGTGGCGCTGCTCGACCGCCTCGGCATTCTCGACGCGCGCGCGCTGCTGATCCACTGCGTGCGCGTGGACGACGAGGACATCCGCGCCATCGCCCGCGCCGGCGCTCCGGTGGCGCACTGCCCCGTCTCCAACGCGAAGCTCGGGCACGGCGCGGCCCCCATCCTCGAGATGCTCGAGGCGGGCGTGGTGGTGGGGCTCGGCTCCGACTCGATGGCCAGCAACGACCGCATGCACCTGCTGGAGGAGGCGCGCGTGGCCGTGCTCGCCCAGCGCGGGCGCGCCCGCCGCCCCGACGCGCTCCCCGCCGCGCGCGCGATCGAGCTGGCGACGCTCGGCGGCGCGCGCGCCCTCGGGCTCGATGCGCGCGTCGGCTCGATCGAGGCAGGGAAGGACGCCGATCTCGCCGCCTTCCCGCTCCCCGAGGGGGTGGCGGCCGACGCCGACCCCGCCGGCGCCGCGGTGTTCGCCCTCGGCGGCGCTCGCGCATCGATGGTCGCCGTCGCCGGCACGCTCCTCGTGTGGGACGGCCGCCTGGTGCGCTGCGATCACGCTCTCCCGGGGCGGGTCGCCGACACCGCGGACCGCCTGGGGCGGCACCTCGCCACCTCCGCGTAGCCACGTACTCGGCTGGCGCGCCGGCGGGCGCGGGCATTATCATCAGTCGTACCCACACCGAGGCACGCATGTCCGATCGGAGCTCCGGGCGCACCACCAGGATCTGGCGCGACGGCCAGCTCGTGCCCTGGGACGAGGCGACCATCCACGTGATGAGCCACGTCGTCCACTACGGGTCGAGCATCTTCGAGGGGATCCGCTGCTACGAGACCCCCGTCGGCCCCGCCGTGTTCAGACTCCCGGAGCACATCCGGCGCCTCCACGACTCGTGCCGGATCTACCGCATCCCCATGCGCCATTCGCCGGACGCGCTCGCGCAGGCGTGCGTGGATACGGTGAGCGCGAACGACCTCCGGCACTGCTACCTGCGGCCGGTGGTCATCCGCACCGGGGAGCAGATGGGCGTCTACCCGATGGAGGTTCCCGTGGAGACGTTCATCATCGCCTGGTCGTGGGGGCGCTATCTCGGCGAGGATGCGCTGCAGCATGGGGTGGACGTGTGCGTGTCGAGCTGGCGTCGCGCGGCGCCGGACACCATCCCGGCGCTGGCCAAGGCCGGGGGGAACTACCTCGGCTCCCAGCTCGCGAAGATGGAGGCGCGCACCGACCGCTACGCCGAGGGCATCATGCTCGACGCCGCCGGCCACGTGGCCGAGGGGAGCGGTGAGAACCTCTTCCTCGTGCGCGACGGCGTGCTGTTCACCTCGCCCCTCGGCGCCGGCATCCTGCAGGGGATCACGCGCGACTCGGTGATCCGGATCGCACGCGACCTGGGGATCGAGGTGCGCGAGCAGTCCATTCCGCGCGAGATGCTGTACATCGCCGACGAGCTCTTTTTCACCGGGACGGCGGCGGAGCTCACCCCGATCCGGTCCGTGGACCGGATCCAGGTGGGGGAAGGGAAGCCCGGCCCGCTCACGCTGGCGATCCAGGAGCAGTTCATGGGGATCGCCACGGGCCGGCTCGAGGATCGATACGGCTGGCTCACCTACGTGCCGGACGCGGTTCCGGCGGAGCGGTGAGCGGCGTGCAGGTCGTACGGAGGGGCGCCCCGCGGGCCGCGTCGCGGCACCCGGGCAGTCTCGTCGGTGTAGAACAGGGCGAATGCGTCGCACCCGTGTGGCGCGACCGGTCTCGGTACGTGTCTCGCTGGTGACTCGTGCTCCCGCCCTGACGACCGAGGCGGGAGTTTCTGTTCGCGGCGATGGAGGGCCACGTGGTCGTCGGATGCTTGGCGTTGAACGCGTCGTTCGAGCCGCTCACCATGGTACCCATGCGGCGGGCG
>CAMLEQ010000528.1 GCA_946479015.1 uncultured Gemmatimonadota bacterium
TGGTGAAGAGCCAGTTGAGGTCGCGCGCGCGGGCGCGGTCGAAGCCGAGCTTCACCGGCGCGCGGGTGAGCGCGGTGACCAGCCCCGCCTTGATGTACACCTGGAGATCGATCACCAGATCGAACGGCCGTCGGGCGAGCGCGCGCCGCACATCGAGCAGCGCGCGCCAGCCGCGGCGCTTGTCGAACGGGATGATCTCGTCCACGTCGGGGTGCCCGCGCACGAGCGATGCGGGGCCGGGCTGGAGCACCCACGAGATGCGCGTGCCGGGGGAATGGCGCTTGAGCGCCGTGACCACCGGGAGCACGTGCACCGCGTCCCCGATGGCACTCATCATGACGATTCCGACGCGGGGGGGGGAGGGCATCAGGCGTGAAGTGCGGCAGACGCCGGCGACCTGGAGCCGGCGCTCGCGGGGCGGGGGGGGCGGGGGGGGATGGGGACGCGCCACCGTACCGAGGCGCGCCGTACCGTCGTGCTGAAGGATGGCGCATTCGCGCGCCGCGGGGAGCCGTTCACCCCAAAATGGGCGCGAAACCGCGCCGAATGGCACAAAAGTGTCCCAAAAGGCATCCAAAATGTCCCAAATCGACCCTTTTCGCGCCATCCGGCGTCAGCCAACGTATCGGGAGGTACGAGAGAGCGGGTGCTCGCCAGGCGACGGAGCGCCCACAGCAGCCTCACGACCGCTTCACCAGCGGTCCACACCACCACCACCGTGCTCTCTTCTCTTCTGCTCCTGACCGCGTGTCTGCTCGTCGCCGCCGGCGCGTATCTCCTCGTCTGCCGCGTCCTGCTCCCGACCTTCTGCTCCGTGCGCCTCGACGAGGACGGACTGCGATTCCGATTGCTGCACACGATCACGGTGCGGCGCATCCCGTACGCCGAGATCACGGGCGCGGGAAAGATGCTTCGTCGTGGAATCGTGCGCGACGTGGTGGCGACCGCCGGCGCGAGCCGCGGCGCGTCGGCGGGGATCGCGGTAGTGGTCACGCGTCGCGGGGGGCGCGGAAGCATCGCTCTCACCCCCACCGACCCCGATCGCTTCATCCTCGACCTCGGCGAGAAGGTCGCCGCCGCGCTGCGGCGCGAGCACGCGCCGATGATCGCCGCGTGCCGGTGAGGGAGTCCACTCCCCCGGCCGGCGCGGCGGCGGAGCGGCGGCTCGCTCATCGCCGCACGTAGATCACCTGGCACGACTGCTTCGGCGCCCGGTACTCGTCGAACAGGCGGTCCACCGCCCGGATGGGGTGCTTCTCCGGGGCGCCGGCGCGCAGCAGGTAGAAGTGCGTGAACAGCTCCTCCACCACCCGCACGTACTCGCTCCGCGGCATCCCCGAGCGGAGGATCCCGTAGGGCCACAGCTCGCTCACCACGGGCACCCCGCGCGCGAGCGTGTGCCGCGCGCCTTCGAGGAAGCGTCCCTCGTGTCCCTGGATGTCCGCCCAAACGAGACGCACCGTTCCCGGTTCCACCGCCGCTTCGGCCAGCGCCTCATCGAGCGTGCGCACCCGAACGCGGACCAGCGCGCGCCGATCCTCCTTCCACGCCCCGCCGGTGTCCAGCACGCGGATGCGGTTGTCGCCCGAGTTGTCGCCGGACAGCTCCAGCTCCATCTCCCCATCGCGCGCGGAGAGCGCGGTGGGAATCACGAGCACGCGCTCCGCCATTCCGTTCTGCGCCACGTTGAGGCGGAGCAGACGCAGGTTGTCGGGCGCCGGCTCGAACGCGATCGCGCGCTCGAACCACCCCTGGCGGAGGAGCGCGATGCAGATCATCCCGAGATTCGCGCCCACGTCGAGCAGCGTGCCCGTGCCGTCGCGCGTGAGAAAGCCATCTTGCTCGAGCACGCCGAGCGCGCTCTCGATGTACCGCCGCTCGTAGGCGCGGTCCACGAGGAGATACTTGCCGATCAGTCTGTCGCGGCTGCCGAAGGTGAGGCGGCCGTTGTAGCTGTCCACCGTGACGTCGCGGCGCGGGCCGGCGTACAGCAGGCGCCAGCGGAGCTTGTGCAGGATGCGCGCGGGATCGCGGAGATACTTGCCGAGATCCATGCGCGCTCAGCCGGCGGCCGAGGGGGTGAGCTCGCCGGCGGTGGCGGCGAGCCAGAGGATGTCGGGTTCTTCGATGGGGAGCGCGTGGAGGCGCCGCCACTTGTGCGCCGAGCGCGCGAGCCGGCGCATGTTGCGCTCGGCGACGCGCGGAGAGCCCGGGGCGTCGAACCAGACGCGGTCGACGTCGATCACGATCGCTTCGGGGTCGCCGTTCGCGTCGGGCGCGATGAGGATGTTCTTGAGGTTGAGGTCGGGGTGGCGGGCGCCGGCGGCGGTGAGGGCGGCCAGCAGCTTCGCCACCGCGCCGAGCACCGGGAGGCGGGGGCCGGAGTGGCCGAGCGCATCGAGCGTGGCGGCGAGGTCGCGCGCGCCGTGCACCTCGCGCGTCACCACATCGGCGCGGCGCGTGAGGGCGCCGGCGCGGTAGGTGGCGTAGGCCACCACATCGGGAGTGGGGACGCCGGCCAGGGCCAGGCGTCGCGCGGTCTCGAGCTCGCGCGGCGCTCGCGTGTGGCCGAAGAAGCGATCGCCGCGCACCGGCGCGAGCAGGCCGCCGTGGCGGGAGCGCCGCACCACCACGCGCGTGTCGACGTCCGGGAGGGGCACGGCCCACGCGATCCCACGCCCGGCGAGGGCGCGGGCCTCCGGATGGTGCTCGGCGTACTCGTAGAACGAGCCCTCCGCCAGCGCGGCGGCGAGGGGGGCCGCGAGCGACTCGAGCCCCACCGCGTCCACGATGCCGGACGCCAGGCGGACGTAGCC
>CAMLEQ010000529.1 GCA_946479015.1 uncultured Gemmatimonadota bacterium
GCATCCACGCGCCGGGGGCGCTCGCCGGCGGGTCGAGCTACGTGAACCTGCTCGACGGCGATGCCAGCACGGTCGCCTTCACCGTCGCCACGCGCGAGCGCACCTCGGTGTACCGCCGCCTGGGCGGCACGCGCATGGCGCTGCTCATCGCCCTCCACCCCATCCGCGTGGCGCGCATGGCGCTCCAATCGGCTTGGGAGTGGCTGCGGGAGGAGTGGGAGCGCGCGGTGGCGCAGCTCGCGGGGCGCGTCACGCACGCGGAGGGAGTGTTCCCCCTCGTCCGCATCATCAGCAACGTGATCGTGCGCGAGCTCCAGACGATGGCGATCATCCTCGACGTCTACCTCGGCGTCCCGGTGATCTACAGCACGTTCATGCAGTACGACGAGCTGGCCCACCACTTCGGGCCGTCGAGCCGCCAGGCGCTGGGAGACCTGCGGCGCACGGACGCGCGCATCGCGGAGATCTGGCGGATGATCCAGGCGTCGAGCGCGCGGCGCTACGACCTGATCATCCTCTCCGACCACGGGATGACCCCCGCCCGGAGCTACCGCGTGCGCTTCGGCGAATCGCTGGGGAGCACGGTGCGGCGGCTCGCGGTGGAGGCGGCGGCGGGCGGCCCGGCACCGGCGGTGCACGCGAGCGCGTCCGAGGACAGCGAGTACGCCGACATCGGTCCGGGGATCGTGGAGACCGTGGCCGACCTGTCGCACCGGCGGCACCGGCGGTGGCGGCGGATGCTGCGCCGCACGCGCGACTGGGTGCGCAGCCGCTACGGGTTGCGCGAGATCATCTTCCCGGAGAAGTACTTCGTGGATGCCCGGCAGGAGCTGGTGGTCACGTACAGCTCCTGCCTGGCGCTCGTGTACTTCGCGGCCGATGCGCGCCAGCTCGACCTGGATGACATCCTGCGCGCCCCGCAGCGCGCGGCGCTCTACAAGGCGCTGCTCGCGCACCCCGGGATCGGGCTCGTGGCCACGCGCCGGGGGGAGCTGGTGCACCTCGAGTCACGCGCCGGGTGCGCGGTGATCGACGGCGACGGCGTGCGCGTGACGGGGGGACAGAATCCGCTCGATCACTACGGCACCGAGCGCTACGTGGTGCGCGCCATCCGCGATCTCGTGCGGCAGCCCAACGCCGGGGACCTGGTGCTCTTCGGCGCCTACGACGGCTACGAGATCATCTCCTTCGACGACCAGGTGGGCGCCCACGGCTCGGCGGGCGGCGACCAGATGTACCCCTTCATGATCACCCCGCCCGATCTCGACCTCTCGGAGGCGAGGCTGGAGGATGCGAGGGATGTGCATGGGGAGGTCATGGAGCGGTACGCTGCCGGGGCGCGGGGCGCGTAGCGCGGGGCGCGGCGGAGCGTGGAACGCGACGCGGGCCGGCGAATGCCGGCCCGCGTCGCAAGTCATTGTTGCACCCGCGCCCCCCGCACCGCGTCCCGCGCCCCACCTTCGCGCTGGCACTCCGCGCACACCCCGTAGATCACCAGCCGATGCCGCTCGCGCGCGAAGCCGTGCGACTCGGCGAGGAGGGTGGACATGCGGTCGAGGCGATCGTCCTGGAACTCCACCACCTTCCCGCACATGGTGCACAGCAGGTGCTCGTGCTGCGGGATCCCGCGCGCGCTCTCGTAGCGGCGGAATCCCTCGCCGAAGTCGCGCTCCATCACCAGTCCGCTCCGCACGAGCACCTCGAGCGTGCGGTACACCGTGGCCGTGCCCACCTTCAGCCCGCGCGCGGTGAGCTCGCGCTGTACCTCCTCGGCGCTGAAGTGCCGGTCGGCGAGCAGCACCACCTCGGCCACCGCCACCCGCTGCGGCGTCACCGGCAGATTGTGCGCGCGAAGGTAGTCGCGGAACTCCTCGATCACCGCGCCGCGGTCCACGGCTCCTCGGCGAGCGCCGCCCGGAACGCTTCGCCCGTCAGGCGCTCCGGCTCGTCATCCCCGCCGGCGCGCTCGTGCACGCCGCGCACCACCTCGTCCACCGTGTACGCCGGCGCGTCGGCCTCCTCGGTCACCGCGACCTCCCACTTGCCCCGGTCCGGCCCCTTGAGCACGAGGCGGTACGAGGCGCGGAACACCGTGAGGCGGCGCGGGGGAGGGGGCGGCGCGGGCTCCAGTTCCTCCCCCTCCGGCGCGGCGTCGTCGGACACGAACGCGGCGAGCGCGTCCGCGTCCACCGCGTCGGGTGCCGAGCCATCCGCCTCGACGTCGACGTCGGCGGCATCCGCCGGCTGATCGATGTCGTCGGGCGCCCCGCCATCCTCGAGGTCCTCCTCTTCCTCGACGCCCTCCTCGTCCTCGAGGTGCTCGACGTTTTCGCCGTGCTCCTCGTCGTCGGCGCGCTCGACATCACCGGCGTCGCGTTCGTCGTCGCCCGGCTCGACCTCCTCGCGCTCCGGCTCGCCGTCACCACGCTCGACGGCCTCCACCTCACGAACGTCCTCGACGTCCTCGATGACCTCCGCTTCCACTGCTGCCGGCGACTCCTCCCCCTCCGGTCGCACGGTGATCACCGCGATGCCGCTCTCCTTCCCTCCCTGCCGCATCGGCGGGAAGAGGTGCACCTCCTCCACCCGCTCCACCGGGATGCGCTCGGCGATCGCCTTGAGGAAGCGCTCGCGCGAATCGGCCATCATCGCGCCACCACCGCGGCGGGACGGTCGCCACGCGCGCCGCGCGCGTCCAGCTCGCGCTCCACGTAGAGGCGGAGGATGTGCATGAAGTCCTGCGCGTTCGTGACCACGCCGAACGCCTGGTGCGTGCCGCGGTCCTTCAGCTTGCTCACCACGAACTCCGACGAGTC
>CAMLEQ010000530.1 GCA_946479015.1 uncultured Gemmatimonadota bacterium
TACCTCCCTCCTCTCCCCGTCGGTTCCCCACACGCCACACGCGTTCCATGGTGGTCTAGCCACCACACCCTACGTGTCTAGGATTTCAGTCGATTCTTCCAGATCCGCCAAGAACATCTCCTCCGCCTCCTTCCCCAACCTCCGATCCTCGATGATCGCGTCGATCTCGTAGTTGATCGCCACGCCGAGCGGGTTGAAGTCGGTGGAGCCCACGCGCACCCAGCGGCCGTCGATCACGCTCGTCTTCGCGTGCATCATGACGCCGTTCCACTCCCAGATGCGGACGTTGTTGCGCAGCAGGCGGCCGTAGACGCGGTGCGTGAGGCGGCGCACCCATGGGTGGTCGTACTTGCTCGGCACGAGGATGCGCACGTCCACGCCGTCGAGCGCGGCGCCGGCGATCGCCTCGAGCTCGGCGATGGACGGATAGAAGTACGCGCTCGCGATCCAGATGCACCGCTCCGCGGCCGCGGCCTGGATCTGGAGCGCGCGCGCCAGGCGCAGTCGCCACGGCTCTCCCTCGATGATCCCCACCACCGCGCCCTGCGACGTGGCCGGATCGGTGTCCGCGCCGCGCGCGTGGCGCACGTGCCGGTGCCGCCGCGCGCTGCGCCGCTCCTCCCGCGCCGCGCGCCGCCACATCGCCTCGAACGCGCGGTGCATGTCCAGCACGGCCGCCCCCTCGATGCGCACCGCCGTGTCGCGCCACGGCGCCACGCGCCGCCGCGCCATCCCGCCGGTCCACGCATCACCGAGGCCGATCCCTCCCGTCACCCCCACCGCGTCGTCCACCACGAGCACCTTGCGATGGTCGCGCGGCACCAGCCCGAGCCACGCGTGCGGCCCTGGACGGTTGAAGATGCGAACGTCCACTCCCCCGCTGCGCAGCCGGCGCCAGAAGTGGCTCGTCGTCTCGCGGCTGCCGATCCAGTCGGCGATCATGCGCACGCGCACCCCGCGCGCGGCCGCGGCGATGAGCGCGTCGGCGAACTTGTTTCCCACCGAGTCGCTCATCACCATGTAGCTCTCGAGCGACACGCAGTCGCGCGCGCCGTCGATCGCCGCGAGCATGACCTCGAACGTGCGCGGGCCGTTTCGCATCAGCTCGACGCGGTTGCCGCTCGACGCGTCCGCGGCCGCCACGCGCCAGAGCCCGCGCGCGAACGAGGGGCCGCGCGCCTCGGCGGGCACGGCGCTCGCACGGGAAGCGGGAACGACGGGGGAGCTCATGGCTGGTCGCGTTTCATCACCGGTGGTAAGCTACTCGCGCGCGGTGCGCGGGCCAGCGGCACCGGCACCTCCGACCAGGCCGCGAGGCGGTTCCCCCCGGCATCCACGCACTCCAGTCCCCCGCCACCACGCACTCCTCATGCCCTACGCGCGCTCGCCGCTCGATCTCGACCTCGACACCATGCGCCGGCTCGGCCATCGCGTCGCCGACGTGGTCGCCGAGCATCTCGCCACGCTCCGCGACCAGCCGGTGTTCGACGCGATGGGCCGACGCGAAGCGGAGCGCCGCATCGCGACGCCCCCGCCCGCGCACGGCACCGACTTCGACACCCTGCTCGCCACGCTGCGGCACCGCGTCTTTCCGCACGCCGCGCGCGAGCCGCACCCCGGGTTCATCGCGTACGTGCCGAGCTGCCCCACCTTCCCCGCGGTGCTCGGCGACTGGCTCGCGACCGGCTACAACTTCTTCGCCGGCGTGTGGCCCATGGCCTCGGGGCCGAACGAGCTGGAGCTGGTGGTCCTGGACTGGTTCCGCGAGTGGCTCGGCCTCCCCATGGGCGCGAGCGGGATCCTCACGAGCGGCGGCTCGGCGGCGAACCTCCTGGCGATGATCGCCGCGCGCGACGCGGCGGTGCGCGACGATCACGCGCGCCTCGCGCGGCTCACGGTGTACATGTCGGAGCAGACGCACTCGGCCGCGATCCGGGCGGCGTGGATGGCGGGGCTCCCGCGCGCGCACGTGCGCCTCGTGGCGAGCGACGATGCGTTCCGCCTCTCGACGAACGCGCTCGCCGCCGCCATCGCGCGCGACCGCGACGAGGGACTCCTGCCGCTCATGGTGGTGGCGAACGGCGGCACCACGAACACCGGCGCGGTGGACCCGCTGCACGACGTGGCGGAGCTCTGCCGGCGCGAGGGACTCTGGATGCACGTGGACGCCGCGTACGGCGGCTTCTCCACGCTCACCGAGCACGGACGGCGCGCGCTCGCCGGGATCGAGCGCGCCGACTCGGTCACGATCGATCCGCACAAGTGGCTGTACGTCCCCTTCGAGTGCGGCGGCTTGCTGATGCGCGATCCGCACCGGCTCCGCGCCGCGTTTCGCGTCTCCCCCGAGTACCTGCAGGACACGGTCGCGGGCGACGAGGAGGTGAACTTCGCCGACTACGGGGAGCAGCTCACGCGCTACGCGCGCGCGCTCAAGGTGTGGCTCGGCGTGAGCTACTTCGGCACCGACGTGCTGCGCGACGCGATCGCGAGCGCGCTCGAGGTGGCGGCGCACGCCGAGCGCGTGGCGCGCGAGCGCGATGGGCTGGAGGTGCTCGCCCCCGCGACGCTCGGCATTCTCTGCTTCCGCGTGCACCCCGCCGGCGAGGACGACCCCGTGGTGCTCGACGCGCTGAACGAGCGCGTCGCCGCCGAGGTGGTGCGCAAGGGGCGCTACCTCGTGGCCACCACCCGCCTGCGCGGCGCACTGGCGATCCGCATCTGCCCCATCGGCTTCCGGACGACGACGCGGGACATGGACGAGCTGATGGACGAGATTCTGGAGGTAGGGGGTGGTGTGTAGGGGGTAGACCACCA
>CAMLEQ010000531.1 GCA_946479015.1 uncultured Gemmatimonadota bacterium
ACACGCGCTCTACCTCCCTCCTCTTCCCGTCAGTCTCCCACACGCCACACGCGTTTCATGGTGGTCCAGCCACCAGGTCCTAGGCCCTCTCCCCAGGACAGCCCGCCCCCCGTTATTGTTCGACTGCGTCTCACGCCGGCGCTCTGCCGTGGCCGCCGCTTCCGGCGCCGCACGTCGCCGCGCCGGCGTCTTCCCCTGCATCACATGTCCGCGACAACGATTCCCGTCGAGATCACCGACCCGGTGAACGCGAGCATCCTCGCCGTGTCCGAGGACCGCATCGCCGGCTTCCTCCCCGATCCGTTCGCCGAGATCGCGCGCCTGAGCGGCGTGCCGCTTCCGACCGTGCTCGAGCGCATCCGCGCCATGCTGGCCGCGGGCACGATCCGGCGCGTGCGGCAGACGCTGCTCGCCACCAATCTCGCGCCCGGGGCGCTGGTGGCGTGGCGGGTGCCCGCGGAGCGCCTGGAGGCGGCGTTCGAGTACATGGCGAAGGAGGATCCCTTCTCCGGCCACGTGGTGATCCGCTCCACCGACGCCGAGACCACGGGCTCCGCCTACCGGCTGTGGACGACGTTGAAGGTGCCGCAGGGCTACTCCATGCGAAAGCACTGCGAGTGGCTGGCGCGGCGCGTCGGCGCGGAGGCGTTCCTCACGATGCCGGCGAAGGCGCTGTTCACCCTCGGCGTGGGGCACGTGCGCCGGCGCGGGATGGAGCCCGGGAGCCGGTCCGACGCGCCGGGGCGCATCCTCGACACGCACATCGTCGAGCTGACCGAGGAGGAGTGGCGCGTGCTCGAGCCGCTGAAGCGCGAGTTCGCGGTGGACGAGATCCGCGAGGCCCCATGGCGCGCGCGCGCCGCGGAGGCGGGGGTGACGCTCGACGAGTTCCTGCGCGAGGGGCGCGCGCTGGAGGCGCGGGGGGTGATCGGCCGGTTCTCCACCTTCCTGGAGCACGTGAAGCCCTCCGCGGGGGGGACGCGCGTGACGCGCTACAACGCGCTCTTTCACTGGCGCGTCCCCGAAGGGCGGGAGCTCGAGGCGGGGTGCGAGGTGGGGCGCCACCACATCCTCACGCACGCGTACTGGCGCGAGGGGGGACCGGAGTTCGCCGGGGTGAACATCATGGCCGTCGCCCACGGCACCGACAAGGCGCTCGTGCTCGCGCACAAGGCGGCCATCGATGCGCATCTCGAGGAGGCGGGGATTCCCGTGAGCTACACCAACGTGTTCTGGGGCGGACGCAGCGAGATCAAGCCGTCGGAGATCTCTCCGGCGGCGTACGCGGCGTGGTGCCGGAGCGTGGGACTGGATCCCGCCGCGATGCGCGGCGAGGAGGGAGAGTGATGTCCGGCATCGTGTTCCGGGGCGTGGAGGTGGCGCGGTGATCCCTACGCTTCGACTCGGCGCCTTCGTCGGCGCCGCGGCGGCCATCGCCCTCGCGTGCGGCGACTCGCGCGCGGCGGCGCCCGCCTCCTCCTCGTCCTCCGCATCGCCGGCTGTCACGGCGCGCGCCGGCACGACGGCCGTGACGAGGGACAGCGCGGAGCTCGCGGCGGCGGCCATGACCGACCGCGTCGAGAAGCTGTGCATGTCCGACTCCACCGCGGCGCAGGCTCGCGCCGATGCGGTGCGCGACAGCATCCGCGCCGACAGCGCCTTCCGCGCCGACAGCATCGCCGCGGTCGCCGCCGCCGACAGCGCGGCGGCCGACACGAGCGCCGCCGCGCGCAAGCGCCGCGCGCGCCGTCCGAAGCTCAAGCTGCCGGAGCGTCCCGATCCCTCCGCGTGGCACGGCGTGGTGGCGAAGCGCGCCATGCGCACGCCCGTGCTCCCCGGCGCGCTCCTCCCCGGCTGCCGCGTCGTGGCCTACTACGGCAATCCGCTCTCCAAGCGCATGGGGATCCTCGGCGAGATCCAGCCGGATTCCATGATGGCGCGCCTCGACCGGCAGGCCGCGGGATACGCGCGCGCCGACACCGCGACTCCGGTCATCCCGGCGCTCGAGCTCATCGCCATCGTGGCGCAGGGGGGCGCGGGGCGCGACGGGATGTACCGCCTGCGCATGTCCGACTCGCTCATCGAGAAGGTGGCGCGGTGGGCCGAGCGCAAGAATTACCTGCTCATCCTCGACATCCAGACGGGGCACAGCAACGTGGAGAAGGAGATCGTGCCGCTGCTCCCGTACCTCCGCCGTCCCAACGTGCACCTCGCGCTCGATCCCGAGTTCGCGATGCCGAAGGGGAAGGTCCCCGGCACCGTCATCGGCACGCTCGACGCGCGCGAGGTCAACGTCGCGGTGGACTCGCTCGCCGCGCTCGTGGAGCGCTATCACCTGCCGCCGAAGATGCTCATCGTGCACCGCTTCACGCGGCCGATGCTCACGAACTACGAGCACATCACGCTCGACCCGCGCGTGCAGGTGGTGATCGACATGGATGGCTTCGGCGCCCCGTGGCTCAAGCGCCAGTCGTACCGCTCCTACGTGCGCGCGTTCCCCGTGCAGTTCACCGGCTTCAAGCTGTTCTACAAGAACGACAAGCCGATCCTCACGCCGGAGCAGGTCCTGCGGCTCGAGCCGATTCCGCTGTTCATCATGTATCAGTGATCGCGCCTGGGGCGCGCCGCCCCGCTCACCACAGGAGGCACGCGAATGCTGTCGATGAAGGAGCTGGTGGACGACTGCGCGAACTACGGCAAGTTGCTCGTGGCGTGGCAGGGGACACGCGAGGTCCGGCGCGACCCGTCGGCCACGGCGGCGCACACGCCGACCACGCCGGAGAACGCGGCGAAGTTCACGGGCTC
>CAMLEQ010000532.1 GCA_946479015.1 uncultured Gemmatimonadota bacterium
GGGGTGGGGGGGGGGGGGGGGGGGCGGGCGGGGGGGGGGGGGGGTGGGGCGGGGGGGGGGGGGGGGGGCGGCGCGGGGGGGGGGGGCGGGGGGGGGCGGGGGGGGGGGGGCAACTGCCGCCGGTGCCGGCGCGTGGGCACAGGCCGCGATCGCGGCGCCGAGCAACGCGAGCAGCGCCGGCCGTGCCAGGAACGCGCTCGCCCTCATCGCGCACCTCCCGAGGCAGTCACCATCATCGCGCGCTTCCCCTCCGGCACCACCGTGAGCACCACCTTGTGCGCGCCGAGGTATTCGCGTGCCGCGCGCTGCACGTCCGCGGCGGTGACGCGCGCGTACCGCTCCGCATCCTGCCGCACGTAATCGGGAGTTCCCACGAAGTAGTTGTAGTACTCGAGCTGGTCGGCCTTGCCGAGTACCGTCGCGAGGCGATCGATCTGACGCGCGAGGATCGTGTGCTGGGCTCGCGCGAGCTCGCGCGGCGTCACGCCGCCATCGATGAGCTTCGCGATCTCCTCATCGACGAGCGCGGCGAGCCGGGCCGGCGACTGGCCGGGCTTCGGCGTGACGTCGATCCGGAAGTACCCGTCGAGCCGCATGCCGTTCTGGAAGGCATCCACATCCTGCGCCACCTGCATGTCGTAGACGAGGCGCTCGTACAGGCGGGAGTTCTTGCCGCCGGCCAGGATGTAGGCGAGGATGTCGAGCACGCCGTCGTCCGGCGCGAACCCTTTCACGCTGTGCCATGCCTCGTAGAGCCGCGGCAGTTGCACGTGGTCCTCGAGCACGAGGAAGGTGTCGCGCGGCACCGTGAACGACGGCACGACGGGACGCGACGGCGCGCTCGCTCCGCGCGGGATCCCCCCGAAGTAGCGCGCGATCCACACGCGCACCGAGTCACGGTCGAAGTCTCCCGCCACCGCGAGCGTCGCGTTGTTCGGCGCGTAGTACATCCGGAAGAACGCCTTCACGTCCTCGAGCGAGGCGGCGCTCAGATCCGTCATGGAGCCGATCACCGGCCACGAGTACGGGTGGCCCTTCGGGAAGAGCGCGCCGATGATGGTCTCGTCCGCGCGCCCGTACGGCACGTTGTCCACGCTCTGCCGCCGCTCGTTCTTCACGACGTCGCGCTGCAGGTCGAGCTTCTGCTGATCCATGGTCGGCAGCAGGTAGCCCATCCGATCCGCATCGAGCCAGAGCGCGAGCGGGAGCGCGTTCGACGGCATCCACTCGTAGTAGTTGGTTCGGTCCTCGGTGGTGGACCCGTTGTTGTTCGCCCCGGCCGCCTCGAGCCACTGGTCGAACTTGCCCACCGGCACGTGCTGCGAGCCCATGAACATGATGTGCTCGAACAGGTGCGCGAACCCCGTGCGCCCCGGTTGCTCGTCCGCCGAGCCCACGTGGTACCACGCATCGACCGCGACGACGGGCGTCGAGTGGTCCGGCGCCAGGATCACCTCGAGCCCGTTCGGCAGGGTGTACTTCTCGAACGGGATCGCGGGCACCGTCTGGGCGCGCGCGGCGACCGGGAACGCCGCCGCCGCGAGCACGGTGATGCAGTACCGCAACGACATGGATCGCATCCGCTAGTCCGCCAATCGCTCCAGGAGAAAGGTCAGCGGGACCTTCACCGATTCCGCCAGCACGTACCGCCACCGCTGCGCGGGGCTCGCCGAGATTGGACTCGTGCGGGTGGGCGACGTGTACGGCGTCATCCCCAGCCGGCGCGCGAGCACCGACAGGCGCAGCATGTGAAAGGGATCGCTCACCAGGATCACGCGCCGCCCCGGGAGCGGCGCCATCAGCTTCGACACCGCGTGCAGCGACTGGATGGTCGTCATGCCGTGCGTCTCCATCACCACCGCGCTGTCCGGCACGCCGTGCTGTAGCAGGTATCTGCGGCTCACCGCCGCCTCGCTCGTGGTGTCCCCCACGCCGGTGCCGCCGGTGACGATGACCAGCGGCGCGAGCCCGCGCCGCCACAGCTCGAGCACGTGGTCCAGACGCCCCCGGAGCACCGGGGAGGGGCGCCCCTCGTACTGCGCGGCCCCGAGCACGACGATCGCGTCGGCGGGACGCGCCTCATCGCGACGCCCCACCACCACCACCGCCACCACCACCGCGAGCCAGCCAAGAATGGCGAGCCAGATCACCCCCGCGATGATGCGCCGCCCCATGGACCTCCGACGCTCCATGGGGACGGAAGCTAGCGCGCCGGGCGTTCGAAGTGGAAGTGGAATCGAGCCCCCCCGGAGTGCGTGAGCGTGCCTCGCCTCAATCGGTGAGGCCGAGGAGCGACAGCCAGAAGACGTCGAACGCGGCCCGCACGTTGAAATCGGGGTCGGTTCCGGTGGCTACCGCGAGCCCGTCGATGAACGGGACGACCACGTCTGCCAGGAGCTCGGGTGGGATCCGCGGCCGGAGAGCGAGGAGGGAGAAGAGCTGGTCGATGGAGTGCGCCGATGCTTCGCGCCGCGCGAGATTCGACTCGTGGACGGCGCGCCGGACGAGTGGGCCGCGCCACTGCGTGAGCTCGAGCAGCACCCGGATGTGGCCACGCTCCAGCTCCGCCGAGAGCCAGGACCAGAGATCGTCGATCGCGTGCCGGGGGGTGGACTCGCTCAACGCCGCCTCTTCGCGTGTCACCAGCCCGTGCGTCATCCACTCCACCATCCGGGTGAGCAGCGTCTCCTTGTCATGGAAGTGGTAGTGGATGAGCCCCTTGCTCACCCCCGCCTCCTCGGCCACCTCGTGCATGGTGAGCGCGGCGGCGCCGGTGGACACGATGCACCGGACC
>CAMLEQ010000533.1 GCA_946479015.1 uncultured Gemmatimonadota bacterium
GGGAGCATGCGCTGCGGCGTGGTCCACGACCCGACCACGGTGTGCCAGGGATAGCTCGCCTCGGCGGTGGTGTGGATGATCAGCATCCCGGCCGCGCCGCGGCGCTCCGCCTCCTCGAACTTGTAGGTCCACCGCCCGTAGTAGGTCATCGCCTTGCCGCCGAAGAGCTTCGGGTCGTTCCGCGGAGCCGGCGGGTCGTTCACGAGCACCAGCAGCACCTTCCCCTTCACGTCCACGCCCTTGAAGTCGTCCCAGTGGTACTCCGGCGCGGTGGCGCCGTAGCCCACGAACACCAGCTCGCCGCGCGCCTTGCTCTTGGGAATGGCGGAGCCGGCCCACACGACGACGTCCCCCGGATACGAAAGCACGGCATTCGCCTTGCCCGATGCGGCCACTCGGATGGAGCTGGAGTCGGCGGTGACGACGTCGATGGGGACGGGCTGGAAGTAGGAGCCGTTCACCCCCGGGCGGATCCCCGCCGAGCGGAGCTGCTCGGCGATGTACTCGGTGGCGAGCTCCCCTCCCCGCGTGGCCGGCGCGCGCCCCTCCAGGAGGTCCGACGAGAGGAAGCGGAGGTCCCCCTCGATCGCGTTCTTCGAGACGCGCGACGCGGAACGCCCGGGGGACTGGGCGGCCAGCGCGACCGGCGCCAGGAGCGCGCCGGCGAGTGTCAACGTACGGCGGAGCGTCATGGTGGACGGGGGTGAAGTGGACGAGAAGGGTGAACGATGGGAATTTAACCAGAATCAGCGGCCGAGGCTGGCGAGGAAGTTGCCGCTATCATCGATCCATCCACCGACCCACCGTTCGGGAGGGAGCCGGACATGGCCGAGACGGAGCTGCAACGACGGACCGCGGCGCAGCAGCGCGGCGCGATGATCGGGATCCTCGTGGCGGTGCTGATCGCCCTCGGGGTATTCTTCTATTGGCGAGGCACGGGTGCGCGGGATGCGCGGGGGCACCATCCGGCGAAGGCCGCGATCGAGAAGAGCAGGGGGAGCGGTAAATGAGTGTTCCGGAGGACGGCGCGGCAAGGACACGGCGCGTGATCCGTGCGCGGGCGACGCGCGCGTCGGTCGAGCGGCCGGCCGGGTCGTTCCCGGACGCGGGAGGAGCACGCGGCGCCATCTCCGCCGACTCCCCGGAACTGTACCGACTCCTCGTGGAGAGCGTGCGCGACTACGCCATCTTCGCGCTCGACCCGGAGGGGCACATCATCACGTGGAACGCCGGCGCCCAGCGCATAAAGGGGTACGCTCCGTCGGAGATCATCGGCCGGCATTTCTCCCTGTTCTATCCGCCGGAGGACATCGCCGCGGGGAAGCCGGCGAACAACCTGGCGGTGGCGGCGCGCGACGGTCGCGTGGAGGACGAGGGGTGGCGCCTCCGGAAGGATGGGACGGCGTTCTGGGCCAGTGTGGTGATCACCGCGCTGCGCGACGAGACGGGAACGCTCGTCGGCTTCGGCAAGGTGACACGCGACCTGACGGAGCGGCGGATGGCGGAGGAGGCGATGCGCCAGAACGAGGAGCGATTCCGGCTGCTCGTCGAGCGCGTGCGGGACTACGCGATCTTCATGCTCGATCCCGATGGACGCATCGCGAGCTGGAACGCGGGGGCCGAGGCCATCAACGGCTATCACGAGCAGGAGATCATCGGGCGCCACTTCTCGGTGTTCTACACGGCGGAGGACGTCGCCTCCGGGAAGCCGAGGCGGGAGCTGGAGATCGCCTCGCGCACCGGCGTCTACGAGGAGGAAGGGTGGCGCGTCCGGAAGAACGGCGCGGTGTTCTGGTCGAGCGTGGTGATCACCGCGGTGCGCAACAGCGCGGGTGAGCTGGTCGGCTACGCGAAGGTGACGCGCGACCTCACCGAGCGCCGGGCGGCGCAGGAGCGGGCGATCGCCGATGCGCGGCGGGTGGCGGAGGCCGAGGCGGCGAGCCGCACGAAGAGCGAGTTCCTCACGGCGATGTCGCACGAGCTGCGCACGCCGATCAACGCGACGATGGGCTACGCGCAACTGCTGGAGACCGAGATCGGCGGCCCCATCACGGAGCGGCAGCGGGAGTACCTGACGCGGCTCCGCGGCAGCCAGGAGCACCTGCTCCACATCGTCACAGACCTGCTCAACTACAGCCGGATCGAGGCCGGGCAGGTGGAGTACGACGTGGGCCCCGTGCCGCTGCGCTCCGTGGTCGAGACGGTGATCTCGATGGTGGCGCCGCAGGCGGCGGCCAAGTCGCTCGTGCTCGACTACACGTCGTGTCCTCCGGAGCTCGCCGGGACCGCCGATCAGGCGAAGACGGTGCAGATCGTTCTGAACCTGCTCTCGAACGCGGTGAAGTTCACGCCGCCCGGTGGTCGGATCTCGGTGTCGTGCGATCTCTCGGGCGAGCGGGTCTCGATCGCGGTCCAGGACACCGGCCCCGGCATCCCCGCGGACAAGTGCGAAGCGATCTTCGAGCCGTTCGTGCAGCTCGGCCGCTCGCTCACGAGCCGGCACGAGGGGACTGGACTCGGCCTCGCGATCAGCCGCGACCTGGCGCGGGCCATGGGCGGGGACGTCACGGTCGAGAGCACGGTCGGCCAGGGAGCGACGTTCACGCTGTGGCTGAGGGCGGATGGGGCGGATAGGCCATAGACCTTAGCGCGCGACTCCCTCTGCCCGCGGGGGCGCGGGCCGTGGTAGGGCTCCAGGTACTAGCGAGGCGCGGCCGTGGTGGGCTCCGTGGCCTGGCGGCGGCCGTGGTGGGCTCCCGGGACTGGCACCGGCCGTGGTGGGCTCC
>CAMLEQ010000534.1 GCA_946479015.1 uncultured Gemmatimonadota bacterium
ACGTACTCCAGCAGATCCCACGGCGGATCGGGCCACGTGGCCATGATCCACGCCACGATGCAGGCGGCGTACACGAGCTCGGAGAGCACGATGTTGAACATCATGCCGCCCAGGAAATAGTCTTCGCCCTCCTCGCGGTCGAGCGGCAGCCCGCAGGTGGGGCACGCCGGCTTCAGCCTGAACCAGGTCGCGAACAGCCCGCCACCGCCGCAATTGGGGCAGCGCAGCGTGAGGCCGCGCAGGAGGAGCAACAATGTACGTTTCATCGGGAAAACACCTCTCTCCCAAATATAGCGACCTTCGAGAGCGGATCGCGCGCCGCCGCCGCGCCCGACCCGTTAAGATGTGTGGGGGCGCCGTACGGGCCTCGCAGAGAACCTGTTCACCTACCAAGGAGCCGAGGATGCCGACACGAAACGCGAGCGCCGTCTGGGAAGGCGGTCTGCAGACGGGGAAGGGGAGCTTCAACGGAGCGAGCGGGAAGATCGGGGGCGCGTACTCGTTCGGGACGCGGTTCGGGAACGAGCCGGGCACGAACCCCGAGGAGCTGCTCGCGGCGGCGGAGGCCGCCTGCTACAGCATGGCGCTCAGTCTCGGGCTCGAGCGGAACGGCACGCCTCCCACGCGCATCGAGACGCGGGCCGCGTGCACGATCGACAAGGTGGGAGAGGGGTTCAAGATCACCACCATGCAGCTCACGGTACGGGCGAAGGTCCCCAACGTGGATCGCGACACGTTCATGAAGATCGCCGAGGCCACGAAGACCGGGTGCCCGGTCTCGGCGGCGTTCCAGGGGAACGTGAAGATCGACCTCGACGCCGCGCTCGGCCGTCGCCCGGGCTCACCCCGAGCCCGCGAGGGGGACGGACACCGTGAAGGTGGAGCCCGCGCCCAGCGTGCTCACGACGCTGATGTCGCCCCCCATGGCACGGGCGAGATCGCGGCTGATCGCCAGCCCGAGCCCGAGCCCCTGCTGGCTCTCCTGCGTGCGGTGCCGGTCGATCTGGACGAACGGCTCGAAGATGGTCGTGAGCCGGTCGGGCGGGACGCCGCGCCCCGTGTCCGCGATCGCGATCCGCGCGGTGCCGTCCACCACGTGACAGGCCATGGTGATGCTGCCGCCGCTGTCCGTGAACTTGATCGCGTTCGTGAGCAGGTTGAGAAGCACCTGCTGCAGCTTCTCGCGATCGGCGCGCACGCGCGGCATCGCCGCGCATGGATCGTAGCGGAACGCCAGCCCTCGCAGGCGCACCTGCGGCGCGATCAGCGCCTCGAGACCGGCGAGCGTCTCGTCGAGCGCCACCTCGTCGAGGCGCAGCTCCACCTGCCCCGCCTCCAGCCGCGCGAAGTTCAGGATGTCGTTGATGAGCGCGAGCAGATGCTGCCCCGCGCGCTTGATGCGGCGGAGGTCCTCCCGCTGCTCCGCGTTCAGGTCGCCGCGGATCCCCAGCAGCATCAGGTCCACGTAGCCGGCGATGGCGTTGAGCGGCGTGCGCAGCTCGTGCGACATGGTGGTGAGGAATTGCGACTTCGCCTCGTTGGCGACCTCCGCCTCCCGGCGCGCGGCGCGCTCCCGCTCGAGCAACAGCTGCCGCTCGGACAGCGCCTGCTGCCGCTCGGCCAGTGCCACGGCACGGGCGGTGGACTCGCGGGAGACCACCAGATTGATCCAGAGCGAGACGAGGACGGCGAGCGCGGTGACGATCGCGAGCAGGACGCTGCTGCGCTCGGCGGAGTGGCGCTCCGCCGCCGCGCCCACGGCGAGCTGCCGCTCGGCGGCGCCGGCGATGTCGGCGACCAGGCGGCGCACGTCGTTCATCACGACGCTGCCGCGGTCGGTGTGGACCGTGCTGAGCGCGTCGGCGGCGCGGCCGGCGTGGCGGAGGTCGATCGTCGCGCGCAGCTCCGCGAGCTTGGCGACGGCGAGCACGCTCAGGCTGTCCACCCGGAGCCGCTGCGCGGGATCGTCGGACACGGCGTCGCGCAGGCGCGCGAACGCGAGCGGGATCTGCGCGCGCGCGCTGTCGTAGGGCGCCAGGTACTTCTCGTCGCCGGTGAGCAGGTAGCCGCGCTGGCCGGTCTCCGCATCGAGGAGCCGCACGAGCACGCGGGAGGAGGATTCCACCACGCGGTGCGCGCGGTCCACGCTCTGTCGCGTGAGGGAGACCTGCCGCAGCGCGAGCAGCGCGAGCAGTCCCACCGCGGCCACGAGCAGCGGGGGCGCGAGCACGGCGACGGGGCGCCCGAAGCGATCGGCGCGGCGCGGGAGTCTGGGAGCGCGGCTCATCGCCGGCGCGAGGGCGATGCCACGGCGCCGGCCGCGCACGGCGCGCCGAGCGTGGACGATTCCAGTGTGCTGCACATCATCGTTCAGGATGGGCCGGCGGGCGGCCTCGTGCAACACGGGGCGGAGCGCCGCATCGCGCCCCGCCCCGTGCATTCATCGGGACGCGCGGCGTCTCGATGGATCACGTCATGGTGGCTCAGTCCGTGGAGCGGCTGGACGGCGCGGCGGCCGCGCCCTCACTCTCCACCTCGGGAGACGTCCTCGGCTGCTCGACGCCGTCGCGCAGGTGCACGCCGATGCCGGCGCCGCGGCGGAAGATCGTGCGCGGCAGTGCCAGCGCGAGCTGCCGGCTGTAGCGCTGTTCCGCGGCGAGACGCCGCGCGTGCGCGGCGAGCAGATCGCTGCGGGTCACGATCCCCACCACCTTCGTCGGCTCCTCGCGCTTGACCACCGGGAGGCGCCCCACCTGCTCGCGCACCATGTGGTCGGCCGCCTCGCG
>CAMLEQ010000535.1 GCA_946479015.1 uncultured Gemmatimonadota bacterium
TGCCGCAGATCGCCGCGCGCGCGCATCATCACATCCTCGTCGCCAAGGGCGCGCGCGGCGGCGTGACGACGGCGGACGTCACGGTGCTCGACGGGGAGCCGCGCGTCACGGAGATCGCCCGCATGCTCGGCGGGGATCCGGAAAGCGACGTGAGCCGCGCGCATGCACGCGAGCTGCTGGAGAGCGCCGCCACCGCGCCCGGCGCGCCGGATCGCCCGGCGACCGCACGCCGTCAGTCGGCGCGCCGCAGCCGGTAGAAGATCCGAAGCTGGATCTGGTCGCGCGACGCCTTCGGGAGGCCGGCGGTGCCGGTCACCGACTCCAGGTGGACGAACGACACTTCAATCGGGAAGCGCGCCTGCTGTCGCGCGTACGCGTTCACGGTCGAGAGGCGGAAGCCGACCCCCAGGCGCTGCGCGGTCGTCGGAGAACCCACGGTCGTCAGTACCGCCGGCAGCGCCCCCACACAGGCCGCGCACGGCGTCTCGCCTCCGGCGGACCACGTGGTCGCACCGACCCGCTCCAGCCCGTAGTGCGCGTCCACCGACAACCAGTCACTGAAGAAATAGCGCGGCGACACGTCGAGCCCGATCACGTCGCCCGCCGTGCGGCTCCGCTGGCCGAAGGCAGGGAAGGGAAAGCTCGCCTCCGGATCTCCATAGAGCGGCGCCGTGACGGTGCGCGCAAAGGCCTTCACGTAGCGGGCGGCGATCGTCCCGCCGAACCGCCCGCTGATCAGGTCCAGCGCCGAATGGAGCTCCACCCCCGCGCCCTCACCGGGGGCGATGTCCACGAGATCGCGGGACGAGTCGGCCGGGCTGGTGGCGAATCGGACCGCCGCGCCGACGAGCATGCGCGCCTGCAGCCGAGGCAGGGGCGCGTCGCCGCGCGCGAAACGGTCGAACAGGAGGTACTTCGCACCGACCGCCACGTCGCCGATGCCCAGGCGATCCGAGGTGTGGAGCGAATCCAGGCCGCCGCCGAGGGTGCCTTGCAGCAGGCCCGGCGTGCCGGCGCGTCCCTGCAGGTCGACGTACGAGAAATTCGTCGTCGCCAGGAACACGCCCGCGTCGGCGCCGGCGCCCGCGCCGAGGTACTGCTGCAGCGCCGAGTTGATCGCCTGGCGCCGCGCATCGATGGACGTGGCGAGCGCGCTCCCCTCACGGGGAGCAAGCAGCGCCTGCGATGCATCCGTGCCCAGCACGGCGGCGGCGTTCGCGTAGGCGCGGGCCTGGTCTCGTGTCGCGGCTGCGCCGGCGGGGTCGGCGTTCACCGGCCCGCACCCGGAAGCGCCAGGGTTCGCCGCGCACTGCGTGATCAGCGCGGCGAGCTGGTCGGCCGCCGTGTTGAACGCGGTGACCAGGCTCTCGTTCTGCTGCGCAGCGTCCCCGCGCTTTCCCGCCGGCACGAACCCCATGTTCGCGGCCACGCTCGCGTCCTCGTTCACGCGCAGCTGCACCACCCGCCGGGTCTGCACGATGGGCACCTGCACCCCGACGCTCAGGCGTCGCGTCACCCCGTACTCCAGCGAGACGGGCGTCGTGACGATGCGCGCGCCGCCCCGCACCTCGAGGCGTCCCAGCGACAGCCGGACCGCGGGATCTCCCGCGAGCGCCTGCAGGCTCGCTTCCGTCGGTGCGAGCAGTGGCAGCTGCGCGACACCGAGGGCGGGCGTGGAGAGATCGGCGCTCAATGGCTCCGTCCCGCCGGCCGCGGCGAAGCGCTCGTCGTAGCGCGTCCACGCCGTCGTGATCCCCAGTCGCAGGGAGCCGGCGGCGACCGGCGCCGCGTCCTCGGTGTGGGAGAGCGGCGCCTGGGCGCGCACGGCGGGCGTGGCCGCGAGCGACGCGACGACCACGAGCAGGCACCCGCACACGTGACGGGCAGCGGGGAGAGCGGCGAGCGGCGGCATGGGGGCGAAGGTTATCATTGGGACGCAGGCCCATCAACTTCGACCACCCTCCCGTGAATCGCTTCGCGCTCCCGCCCGTCCCCTGGCAGCTGACCGGCAATCACTGGCTCGCGTTGCCGTGCATCCATCCGGCGAATGGTGCCGTGCACATGGTCGGGATGCTGCACCGCGGCGCGCGGGCAGCGGTCGAGCTGGCGGGCAGCGCTGACTACCTGAACGGCTCCGGCGACGCCCTCCTCACCCCCGTCGTCGAGATCGACGGGGTGGAGCAGGATCTCTCCGCCGGAACGATGGCGTGGGAACGGGTGGCGCAGTGGCTTCCCACCTTCACCTGCACGCTCGGCGACCTCGTGGTGCGGGGGACCGTATTCGCACCGTATGGCCGCGACAGCGACGTCGCCGGGGCCGTCTACGCGCTGGGGGTGGAGAACCGCGGCAGCCGTGAGCACGAGGTCTCGCTGGGCATTCGCGGGACCCTGGGGCATCGGCAGCTGCGCGTGCGAACCCCGCGCGCCGCGGCGGACGACTCGCGCGTGTCGTCGTTCGGCGACGGTGTCATCCTGCTCGAGGGGAGCGCGCAGCCGGGCCTCGTCGCGCTCGCGCTCTGCACCGACGGTGACGCGGTGGCGGAGGTGGCAGGCGCGAGCTTCTCGCTCGTCCGCCGCATGTCGGTGCCGCCTCGCGACCAGGTGCAGGTCGCGTTCTATCTCGGTGCCGGCCCCGAGCGTGACGGCGCGGTCGCGACGGCGGCCGTGCTGCAGCGGCGCGGCTGGCGATCGCTCCTCGCCGGCACACGCGACGCGCTCCAGCAGCTCGAGCAGAGCACCGGCAGCGAGGCGGTGGACCGGCTGATCAACCGCAACCTGCTGTTCG
>CAMLEQ010000536.1 GCA_946479015.1 uncultured Gemmatimonadota bacterium
CACGACCACGCCGACCACGTGCACGGGATCGACGATCTCCGCGCGATCTCCGTGCGCCGGGGGGCGGCGCTCCCCATGTACGGGCCGGCGGAGACGCTGGAGCGGCTGGCCGCCCGCTTCCCGTACATCTTCGACGACCGGATGCGTCCCCTCCCGGGCACGTCCAAGCCCGAAGGTCAGGCACGACCGATGCGTGAGGGAGAGCCGACGCGCATCGGCGATGCGGAAGTCCTCCCCATCGCCGTGCCGCACGGGGCCGCGACGGTGTTCGCGTACCGGATCGGTCCCCTCGCGTACGTCACCGATGCCAAGCGGCTCCCTCCCGCCGCGCTCGACGCGCTGCGCGGGGTCCGCGTGCTGGTGATCAATGCGCTGTTCCGCACGGAGCACCCGACGCACCTGAGCATTCCCGAGGCGGTGGAAGCCGCCCGCGCCATCGGCGCGGAGCGGACCTTCCTCACCCACCTCACGCACCAGACGCGGCACGCCGATCTCGAGGCGGAGCTTCCGCCAGGCATCGCGCCCGCGTTCGACGGACTCACCATCCGCATCGACTGACATGGCCATCCGGATCGACTACGGTAACATGCTCGCAGCCCACGTCCCCGGCGGCGTCGCCGACGAGGCATGGTCCGCGGCGCGCGAGACGTTCGAGGGGGCGATGAAGACCGTCGCCGCGCGGCGGGCCGCGGGAGAGCTCGGATTCATCGGGCTCGCGGAAGGGCATCCGAGCATCGCCGAGCTGCGCCGCTTCGCCGATGGGGCGGGGCAGGCGTTCAACGACATCGTGGTGCTCGGCATCGGCGGCTCCGCGCTCGGCACCATCGCGCTCCGCTCGGCGCTGCGGCCGGCCCGGTGGAACGAGCTCGACGACGACGCCCGCGACTTCTTCCCCCGCCTCCACGTGCTGGACAACGTGGACCCGGGGAGCATCGCGCCGCTCCTCGACCGGCTCGACCTGGGGAGCACGCTCTTCGTCGTGATCTCCAAGTCCGGCTCCACCGCCGAGACCATGGCGCAGTACCTCATCGTACGCGGCCGGCTCGAGTCGGCGCTCGCCGACGGCCCGCAGCGGCACCTCGTCTTCATCACCGATCCGGAGAAGGGGGCGCTGCGCGCCATCGCGCGGCGGGAGCGGCTGGTGTCGCTCGACATCCCCCCCAACGTGGGGGGACGGTTCAGCGTGCTCTCCCCCGTGGGGCTGCTCCCGGCCGCGCTCATCGGGATCGACGTGGACCAGCTGCTCGCCGGGGCGGCGGACATGGCGAGCCGGTGCGAGACCGCGGCGCTCGAGAAGAATCCGGCCGGGGTGTTCGCCACGCTCCAGTGGATGGCGGACACGCAGCTCGGGCTGCACACGCAGGTGCTCATGCCGTACAGCGACGCCCTGCGCGAGATGGGCGACTGGTTCGTGCAGCTCTGGGCCGAGAGCCTGGGGAAGGTGCGCGATGGGAAGGTGGGGGTGGGACCGACGCCGCTCGCGGCGGTGGGGGCCACCGACCAGCACAGCCAGGTACAGCTCTTCATGGAGGGGCCACGCGACAAGACGGTGACCTTCCTCGCCGTGGGAGAGCTCGGCACCGATCTGGAGATTCCCGAGCTGCACCCGGACGTCCCCGAGCTCGCCTACCTGGGCGGACACCACCTCGGGGAGCTGCTCGACGTGGAGCGGCGCGCCACGGCCGGCGCGCTCGCGCGGCGGGGGCGGCCGAACATGACCATCACCCTCGACCGCGTGGATGCGTGGCACGTGGGCGGCCTGATCATGATGCTGGAGTGGGCCACGGTGATGGCCGGGGCGCTCTACGGCGTGAACCCGCTCGACCAGCCGGGAGTGGAGCTGGGGAAGCGCTTCACCTACGCGATGCTCGGCCGTCCCGATGCCGAGGAGGCGCGCCGCGAGTGGGAGGCGCTGCCGAAGCCGGACGGCCGCTTCGTGGTGTAAGACATCGCGCGTCCGTGATCTCGCGCTGGCCCTTGCGACACCAGCGCGGCGCGGGCACCTTCCGGGATGTCGTTGGGCCCGGTCCCATCCGCGAGCCGCCGCGCGTGGATGTCGTCGGGGATCACTGCTTTGGAGGATCGATGCCAGCTCAGACTTCGGCGCCGGCGCACCCGTTCGGCGACGACGTGCATGTGGACAATGGCCGCGTCACCATCCGGAACGAGGGGGCGCTGCGCACCGACAAGATGGATGCGCTCGTGTGGGAAGCCGTCTTCGGACAGGGACAGGCGAAGGACCATGCGCGATGGCTGATCTGGGAGATCGGCCAGGCCGTGGGGGTCCGTGCGGCCTCGATCAACGACCTGTATCTGGCGCGCGGGCGCGGCGAGGTCGGGGGCTTCACCGTGCCGGCGATCAACGTGCGCGGCATGTCGTACGACACCGCCCGGTCCATCTTCCGGACGGCGGTCCGCATGAACGCCGGCGCGTTCATCCTCGAGATCGCGCGCTCCGAGATCGCGTACACGGAGCAGCGGCCCAAGGAGTACGTGGCGGTGATGCTCGCGGCGGCGCTGCGCGAGGGCTTCCGCGGCCCGGTGTTCATCCAGGGAGACCACTTCCAGGTGAACGCGAAGAAGTTCGCCAACGACCCCACGGGCGAGGTCGCGGCGGTGAAGCAGCTCGCGCTCGAGGCGATCTCCGAGGGGTTCTACAACATCGACGTGGACACCTCGACGCTGGTGGACATCTCGCTCCCCACGCTCGATGAGCAGCAGCGGCTCAACTACACCACGGCGGTGGACATCGTCCGCTACATCCGCGAGATCGAGCCCGAGGG
>CAMLEQ010000537.1 GCA_946479015.1 uncultured Gemmatimonadota bacterium
CCGCCTGGTCCCCGCGGTTCGCCGTACCGGCCCCCGGCCCCGCGGGTCCCGAGCCCCCCCTGGCCCCCAGCCCACGGCCCCAGCCAACAACCATTCTTCCCCCCTCAGCGGAGCCGAATTAGGCTCGGACATGTCGCTCGACCTCGATTTCAACGCGCTCCAGGAAGCGCTGGCGGGGCAGTACTCGCTGGAGCGCGAGCTCGGGCGCGGCGGGATGGGGGTGGTCTACCTCGCCCGCGAAGTGCAGCTCGACCGGCCGGTCGCCATCAAGGTGCTCCCGCCGGCGCTCGCCGCCCGCGGGGAGCTGCGCGAGCGCTTCCTGCGCGAGGCGCGGACCGCCGCCAAGCTGTCGCACCCGAACATCGTCCCGATCTTCCGCGTCGACGAGATCGGCGGCTTCGTGTTCTTCGCGATGGCGTTCATCGAAGGGGAGACGCTCGGGCAGCGGGTGCGCGCGCGCGGGCCCCTCCCGCCCCCCGATGCCTCGCGCACGATCCAGGAGATCGCGTGGGCGCTCGCGTACGCCCACGCGCGCGGCGTCGTGCACCGCGACATCAAGCCCGACAACATCCTTCTCGAGCGCGGAACGGGTCGCGCGCTCGTGACCGACTTCGGGATCGCGCGCGTGGATACCGCGACGGGGCTCACCGAGGTCGGCCAGGTGATGGGCACGGCGCACTTCATGAGCCCGGAGCAGGCCTCCGGCGAGTCGCTCGACGGACGGAGCGATCTCTATTCGCTCGGCGTGGTCGCGCACTTCGCGATGACGGGGAAGCTCCCGTTCGACGGGCCGACGGTGCAGTCGATCCTCGCCAAGCACCTCACACAGCCCCCTCCCCCGCTGGCCACGGTGAGTGCCGTGGTCCCCGGCGCGCTCGCGCAGGTGGTGGACCGCTGCCTGGCCAAGGATCCCGCCGCGCGCTGGATGAGCGGCGAGGCGCTGGCCGAAGCGATCACGGTGGCCCAGGAGCGGCGCCGCGAGACGCCGGCGCCCCTTCGCCTCTGGCTGCAGAAAGGGGACGCGGTGAAGTGGGCGTACGGCGCGTACGCCCTCACCTTCGGCATCTCGGCCATCCTCGAGCCCACGTGGATCGGCACGCCGGTGAAGCTGCTCGCGCCGCTGGCGCTGCACGGCCTGTTCGAGGTGTACCAGACGCGGCGCGTGCTCGCGGCGGGCTACGACATGGACGCCATCATGCGCGCGCTGCGCGACTACGTGGAGCGGCGGCGCGAGGAGATGGCGTTCGAGTACGACCGCGACCCGCCGCTCCTCTGGAAGCTGGTGCGCTGGCTCACCTACGCTTCGCTCGGCGTCACCGCCGCCGGCGCGGTATGGATCGCCTTCGACCTCCCGCTCCCGGCGGGCGTGCAGTGGTTCGTCCCCATGGTGGCGTTCGGCTTCGGAGCGTTCGCCACCGTGGTGGGCGGCCTGGTGGGACTGGTGAACCCCGGCCGCCGGCTGAAGCGGCACCAGTCGTTCGCACAGCTCCGGCTCAAGCTGTGGAGCGGTCCGGTGGGACGCGTGCTGGCAAAGCTGGCCGCGTTCCGGCTCGAGCCGGCACGGAATTCCGTGCCGCTCGTGAGCCGCCCCACCGAGGTCGCCATCGGGCTCGCCGCCGCCGATCTCTTCGCCGCGCTCCCGCGCCCCATGCAACGGGAGCTGCGCGATCTGCCGGACACGGTGAAGCAGTTGGAGGAGGAGGCGCGCGCCATGCGCCGGCGCGTGGACGAGCTGAACGTGCAGATCGCCGAAGTGGGACTCGGCGGCGCCGGCGCGCCGGGAGCGGTGGCGGGCGAGCGCTCGCGCGTGCTCGAGCAATTCGGCGACGCGGGCGTGGCCGAGCGGCGGCGGAGCGCCGCCGAGGAGCTCCGCGGGGCGCGCGATGCCGCGGGACAGCGGCTCGCGACGGCGGTCGCGGCCCTCGAGAACATCCGCCTCGATCTGCTGCGGCTCCAGGCGGGAGCGGGGAGCGTGGAGTCGCTCACCGCCGCGCTCGACGCGGCGCGGCGCATCGGCTCGGAGGTCGACGTCGCGCTCGCGGCACGCGCGGAGGCGGACGTACCGCTCGAGACGCCCACCTGATGATCGCGGAAGCGGGCGAGCATCCGCCGGCGCTGCTCCGGCCGCCGGCGCTGGTGAAGGGAGATGCGGTGGGCGTGGTCGCGCCGTCGTACGCACCGCGCCCGGGGTGGCTGCTGCGCGGGGTGAAGGCGCTCGAGCACGCGGGGTTCCAGGTGATCCTCGACCCCGAGATCACGCAGGGACGGCGCTTCAAGCGCGCGGAGGACGAGCGGCGCGCGGAGAATTTCATGGGCGTGTGGCTCGATCCGCGCGTGAAGGCGGTGATCGGCGGCACGGGCGGCTACGGCGCGGTCCGGATGCTCCCGTATCTCGAGCCCGAGATCTTCCGCCGCAACCCGAAGCCGTTCGTGGGCTACTCGGACATCACCGCGCTCCATCTCTGGCTGATGCGGCGCTCCGGGCTGCGCGTCTTCCACGGCCCCACGGTGGACGACCTCATCCCGAGCACGCGCGACCCGACCATGGCCTCGCTGCTCACCGCGCTCACCACCCCGCGACCCACCACGCGCATCGGCAAGGGGATCGCCCGCGTCGTGCGCCCGGGGCGCGCGGTGGGGCGGCTGATCGGCGGGAATCTCTCGCTCGTGCAACAGACCATCGGCACGCCGTACGAGGTGGACACGCGCGACGCGATTCTCTTCCTCGAGGAGACGCGCGACCCGATGAGCGTGCTCGACGAGCGCCTCGTGCACCTGC
>CAMLEQ010000538.1 GCA_946479015.1 uncultured Gemmatimonadota bacterium
CCTACACGCGCTCTACCTAGCTCCTCATCCCGTCAGTCTCCCACACGCCACACGCGTTTCACGGTGGTCTACTGACCAGGTCCTAGACTCCCTCTCTCCTCCACCCCCTCCGTCGATCTCTGCCTCTCCGCGACCATCTGCTTCTGCAGCGCCGCCGCGCCGAGCATCTCGCCCAGTCCCATCGTCTCCACCGCACTACTCGGCACGAGCATCAGCGCGCCCTTCTCCTTGAGCCCCTCGTACAGGATGTTCATCGCGCGCAGGTGGAGCGCGGTGGGGTTCTGCTGGTACTTGAGCGATGCCTGATCGAAGAGCGCGGCGATCTCCACCTCCGCCTCGCCGAGGATGATCCGCGCTCTCTTCTCGCGCGACGCCTGCGCCTCGCGCGACATCGCGTCCTGGAGCGTGGCGGGGATCACCACGTCGCGCATCTCCACCGCCTGCACCGCGATCCCCCACGGCATGCACCGCTGGTCGATGAGGTCCTGCAGCTCGTCCTCGATGCGCTCGCGCCCGCGCAGCAGGTCGGCGAGCGAGGTGCGCCCGATGATGTCGCGCAGCGCGGTCTGCGCCGCCCAGCTCACGGCCGCGGGGTAGTTCTGCACTTCGAGCGCGGCCCTCTCCGGATCGTGCACCATCCAGAAGAGCACCGCGTCCACGTTCACGGGGACGGTGTCCGACGTGAGCGTCTCCTCGGCGGCGAAGGGCGTGGTGGCCACGCGCTGGTCCACCCAGGCGGAGATGGAGTCGACGAGCGGGACCACCCAGAAGAGCCCGGGGCCGCGCAGCCCGCGGTAGCGTCCCATCCGGAGCACGACGGCGCGCTCCCACTGCTTCGCCACCTGCGGGGCCATGGCGAAGAGCACGCCGATCCCGCTCGCGATGATGAGTCCGGCGACGCTCCCGAGGAGGAGGAAGAGGAGGACGCCGATGGCGATCGGACCGGCGGCGAGCAGAAGGGAGAGGAAGTTCTGCCGCCTGCCGGCGGGCGCCCCTTCGATCATGGGGAACGTATTCATCGGGGACATGCGCTGCCTCCTTGCGGGCTCGGCCACGGGCGCCGTCCGAGCCGGGCCGGCGCCTCCGGACTACGATGCGCCGCGTTCCCGGTCAGTCAAGTTTGCGGGACTCGGGAATCGGGACTCGGGATTCGGGAGAGGACTGCGGGGCGGCGCCGTTGGCGCTCGCCCCGCTCCATGGTGCGCGGGGGGCGGCGCGACTGCGCCGCCCCCCTCGCTGCCTCTCCCGAGTCCCGAGTCCCGAGTTCCGGTCGTATTGCGCGGAATCAGATGATTCCCCATCGTGACGCTCTCGACCGTCAGCGAGGTGCCACGTGGCCAGCCCGCAGTGCATCGAGCAGGACGTCGCACTCATCGAGCGGTGCACCGAAGGCGGAGCGGGGCGCGGCGTGCGCGACACCGCGTCCTCCCCGCCCTCCCCGCCGCCTCCGCCCTCCGCGCCCGCGGCTCGCGCCGCCGTCGCTCTCGTCACCCTCGCGCTCGCCGCGGCGCTCGGTGCCCCCACCGCGCGCGCCCAGAGCGGGCGCGCCGTGCCGCAGGCCCCGGTGCTCCACTACGAGCACGGACGGCTCGTGGAGGCGTACCTCCCCTTCGGGCAGGCGTTCGCCGTGCAGGGGCCGCTCCTCACCAGCGGCGGTCGCGCGGACGTGGTGCTCGCGCGCGTGTGGCAGACGGACTCCCGCCCGGCGAGCGACGGCACCTTCCACGACCGCGCCGCCGCGCCGATCGACAGCGCCTGCTGGGTGCGCGCGCCGGAGAGCGACGCCACGCAGTTCGACCTCGCGTTCGAGCCGCTCCGACTCGGGCGTCGCTACCGCTTCGAGCTGCTCTTCGCGAAGCGCTACGCCCCCGCGACGCTCCGGGAGGCGGTGGCGCGCGCGACGGCGACCGTGATCGCCGCGGACACGGGCGCGGGCGGCGTCGCCGGCGGCGGCATCGCGCCGAGCACGGGCGCGGCGCGCGCGGCGCTCTCGCGTGAGATCGCGCGCGCGCTCGAGGCGCGCACGGGCGCGCGCACGCTCTGGCTGCGCACCGCCGGCGAGGGGGACTGCGCCGTGGACAGCGCGCCCCCGCCGCTCGCCATCCCGGCGGAGGCGCTCGATGCGCTGGCGAGCGCCGTCGCCCGCGCCGCGGCGCTGGAGCGCGACGCCGCCGACGCCCGCGCCACGGAGTCGGCGCTGCTCGACTCGTTAGGCTCCGTCCCCGCCGACACGCTCGCCCTGCTCGAGGCGCATCTGCTCCGCGCCGCCGAGCATCGGCGCGGCGCGCGCGCCACGCTGCCCTTCGACAGCGCGGATGCGATCGCGCTCGTCGCCGCCGCCCGCGCGCGCGACGCATCGCTCCTCTCCGCCACCGCCGCCGCGCGGCTCCAGCGCGCCATCGCGCGTCCCGCCCCCGCGCCCCCGCTCGGCACCGCCGACGCGCGCCTCCTCGCGCGCGTGCTCGCGCCGGTGGAGGCGCTGCGCGGCGCCGAGCGCGACGAGGCGCGCGTCGCCGAGTCGCTCGACGCCGAGCGGAAGCGGGAGAGCGAGGCGTGGGAGGGAGTGGAGGGAGCGCTCCAGCACGGCTACCTCCCCGTGGCGCGCGCCGGCGGCGCCGCCACCGCGTGGGGCGCCGAGACGGAGGTGCGGAAGCTCCAGATCGGTACCGCGCTCGGCGGCGCGTACGCGCGGCTCGGCATCGGGAGCCCGGCGGCGGGCGGGGCCGGCGTGGTTAGAGCCGCCCGGCCCGGCGAAATACCCCCCGGGGGCCGGGGGGGG
>CAMLEQ010000539.1 GCA_946479015.1 uncultured Gemmatimonadota bacterium
CGGGGACGCCGTTCTCGGTGTCATCGGGGATCGGGTTCCTGGCGCTGTTCGGCGTGTCGGTGCAGACGGCGGTGGTCTACATCTCGTACGCCAACGAGCTGCGCTCGGGGGGCGCGGGGATCGCGGAGGCGACGCGCCAGGCGGCGGTGCTGCGGCTGCGGCCGATCATGATGACGGCGCTCGTGGCGGCGCTGGGGCTCCTCCCGGCGGCGCTCTCGCACGGCGTGGGCTCCGACTCGCAGCGCCCCTTCGCGCTGGTGATCGTGGGCGGCCTCTTCTCCCGGCTGCTCATCAGCGTGCTTCTCATGCCCGCGCTGTACCTGGTGGTGGCGCGGGAGGGAGACCGCCTGGAGGTGTAGGCCGGCGGCGCCGATCGCCGGCCGCCGCACGCGGCCGGCGATTGACGCGCCCCAGGGCGTCGGCTAAGCTATTTGTTTTTCCCCCTGATGAGCTACAATCGCGAAGACGCGCTCTCGTATCACGAGCGGGGACGGCCGGGCAAGATCGCGGTGGTCCCCACCAAGCCGCTCGGCAACCAGCGGGACCTCTCCCTCGCGTATTCCCCCGGGGTGGCCGAGCCCTGCCTGGCCATCAAGCAGACCCCCGAGGATGCCTACCGCTACACGGCGAAGGGGAACCTCGTCGCGGTGGTCTCGAACGGCACGGCGGTGCTGGGACTCGGCAACATCGGGGCCCTCGCCGCGAAGCCGGTGATGGAGGGGAAGTCCAACCTCTTCAAGCAGTTCGCCGATCTGGACGTGTTCGACATCGAGGTCGGCTCCGAGCACCCAGACGACGTCATCAAGTTCTGCCAGCTCCTCGAGCCCACCGTGGGCGGGATCAACCTCGAGGACATCCGCGCTCCCGACTGCTTCTACATCGAGGAGACGCTGCGGAAGACGATGAACATTCCCGTCTTCCACGATGACCAGCACGGCACCGCGATCATCTCGGGCGCCGCGCTGCTGAACGCGCTCGAGATCGTGGGGAAGGACATCCACGACGTGCGCGTGGTCTTCTCCGGCGCGGGCGCGGCCGCGATCTCCACGGCGGAGCACTACGTGCGCCTCGGCGTCAGGCGCGAGCACATCATCATGTGCGACCGCACCGGGGTGATCTATGCCGGCCGCGGCGTGGACATGGATCCGTACAAGGCCCGCTTCGCGGTGGACACGCCGATGCGCACGATCACCGAGGCGCTCGTGGGCGCGGACGTGTTCGTGGGGCTGTCGGTGGGGGGCGCGGTGACGGGGGAGATGATCGCCCCCATGGCGCCGCGCCCGATCATCTTCGCGCTCGCGAACCCGGTGCCGGAGATCCTGCCGGACGTGGTGCGCGCCGTGCGCGACGACGCGATCATCGCCACCGGGCGCAGCGACTACCCCAACCAGGTCAACAACGTCCTCGGCTTCCCCTTCATCTTCCGCGGCGCGCTCGACGTGCGCGCCACCCAGATCACGGAGGAGATGAAGATGGCCGCCACGCGAGCGCTCGCCGCGCTCGCGAAGGAGGACGTCCCCGATGCGGTGGCCAAGCTCTACGGCCTGTCGTCGGTCTCGTTCGGGCCCGACTACCTCATTCCCTTCCCCTTCGATCCGCGGGTGCTGCTCTGGGTGGCACCCGCGGTCGCGTGGGCGGCGGTGGCGACGGGCGTCGCGAAGGACTTCATCGACCTGGACGACTATCGCCAGGCACTCGAGGAGCGCCTCGGACGGGCGCGCGGCGTGCTGCGCGGCCTCATCAGCCGCGCGCAGCACGACCCCAAGCGCGTGGTCTTTCCCGAGGGGGAGGAGCCGAAGATCATCCGCGCGGCGCGCATGCTGGTGGACGATGGCATCGCGCAGCCGATCCTCCTCGGCAACCCGGCGAGCATCGCCGAGCAGGCGCGCGGCATGGCGATCGGGCTCGACGAGATCGAGATCGTGGATCCCGCCACGTGCGAGCATCGCGATGCCTACGCGCGGTACCTCTGGGAGCGCCGCCAGCGCAAGGGACTGAGCCTCGCGGAGGCGTACCAGTTGCTGTACAATACGAATTACTTCGGCTCGGTGATGGTGGCGCAGGGGCACGCCGACGCGCTGGTGTCGGGGGTGAACCTGCACTACCCGGAAACGATCCGGCCGGCGCTTCAGGTGATCGGCGCGCACCCCAAGGCCGGACTCGTGAGCGGGATGTACATGCTCGTGTTCGAGCGTCACGTGGTGTTCCTGGGCGACACCACCGTGAACATCGACCCCACCGCGGAGCAACTCGCGCAGATCGGCTACGCCGCCTCGCGCATCGTCCGGACGTTCGGGCTCGAGCCACGCGTGGCGATGCTCTCCTTCTCGAACTTCGGGTCGGTGCGCGCGCCGGAGACGGAGAAGGTGGCGCGCGCCGTGCAGTTGATGCGACGCCGCGACCCGACGCTCGTGGTGGATGGCGAGATGCAGGCCGACACGGCCCTCGATGAGCACAAGCTGCACACGATGTATCCGTTCAGCGCCCTCACGGAGCGGGCGAACGTGCTCATCTTCCCGAACTTGAGCGCCGGGAACATCGCCTACAAGTTGCTGGAGCATCTGGGCGGGGCGACGGCCATCGGCCCGATCCTCGTCGGCATGCGACTCCCGGTGCACGTGCTGGAAGCGGGCGCCGACGTGCAGGACATCGTGAACATGGCGGCAGTCGCGGTGGTGGATGCGCAGGAGAGGCGGTGAGCGGCGGCCGTGCCGCCGGGTGAACTCTCAAACAGGACATTGTGCATGGCTACGCAGACGAAGCCGCGCGCCGAG
>CAMLEQ010000540.1 GCA_946479015.1 uncultured Gemmatimonadota bacterium
AGTCGAGCGGTGTGCCGCGCGCCGTCACCTCCACCGCGAGCACGTGCTCGGGCTGGAAGCCGAGGTCGAGCGAGCGCACGTTGCGAAAGCTGCGCACGAAGAGTCCCGCGCCCACCAGCAGCACCACCGACACCGCCGCCTGCACGACCAGCAGCGCCCTGCGCAGCGGCGAGCCGCGCAGGCTCGCCCCGCGCCCCCCGGCCCGGAGCGACGAGACCACGTCCGCGCTCGCGATCTGCCGCAGCGGGGCCAGCCCGGTGACGAGCCCCGCAGCCAGCGCCATCGCTGCCGCGAAGAGCAGCACGCGCGGGTCGAACAGGGCGGTCCCCCATTCCAGGTCGGGGAGGAGAACGGCGCGGAGGACACCGCCCCCCCACTGCGCCACCAGCACGCCCGCCACGCCCCCGGCGAGCGCGAGCAGCACGCTTTCCGAGAGGAGCTGCGCGAGCAGCCGGCCGCGCGACACGCCCACCGCCACGCGAATGGCGATCTCGCGACGGCGGCGGATGGCGCGGGCCACGAGCAGGTTGGCGACGTTCGCGCACGCCATGAGCAGGACCAGCGCCGAGACTCCCTGCAGCCAGACGGCGACGGTCGCCTCGCGACTGCGGTTGGGGCCGCGATCCTGGATCACCGAGCCGAGCACCACACGGGGACGCAGCGAGTCGAGCCCGGGCATCTGGCCAGGCGGCTCGCGCAGCCGCTGCGCCTCGAGGCTCCGGCGAAAGGCCTGGGCGACGTCGGCGGTGGCCGCCTCGACGCTCACTCCCGGCTTGCGCCGCACCACCGTCTCCAACCAGCCGACGTGGTACGAGTCGTACCACGGTTCGCGCAGCCTGAACTCGCCGAAGAGGTCCGCGCCCCCCGCGGTGAGTGGGATGAACGCCGCGACCGGCTGCAGCGACAGGCCGCTGAAGCGTGGCGGCGCCACGCCGATCACCGTGTAGTCCGCGCTGCCGATGCGCAGATGCTTCCCGAGCACGTCGCGCGCGCCGGCGAAGTGCGACTGCCAGTAGCCGTAGCCGAGCACCGCCACCGGCGCACCCCGCGGCAACTGGTCCTCGGCGGTGCCGAAGAAGCGCCCGAGCGCCGGCCGCGCGCCGAACAGCGGCCAGAAGCTCGCGCTCACCATGGCGGTGCGCTCCTGCCGCGCCGACTCCCCCGACCCGAACACCATCTCCGCCTCGTAGTGCGCCGCCACCCGCGTGGCGCTGTGCGCGTACTGCGCCAGGTCCAGGTACCGTCGGTACGACTGGTTGGAGCCGAGCGACACCCCGAACCCGTCGTTGGTGGTGGTGAGGTACACCCGGTGCACCTCGTCGGGCGCGCGCAGGTGCGCGGGGGGGCGCAGGAGGAGCCGGTCCACCACGTCGAACATCGTCGCATTCGCACCGATCCCGAGCGCGAGGGTGAGCACCACGGCGGCGCTGAAGGCGGGGTGCTTCCGCATCCCCCGCGCGGCGTAGCGAACGTCCTGCCCCAGGGCGGCGAGCAACTCGTGGGAACGCATCCGTGCCTCCCGGCGTCTGGCCGAGCGGTGGAGGGTGAGACGCGCCACCTCCACGTTCCCGAAGCGCCGGAGCGCTTCCGCCCGGGCGGCCTCCGGCGCCATCCCACGCGAGACGAGCTGCGCCACTCGCGCCTCGAGGTGGAAGGCGATCTCGTCATCCACCTCGCGCGCGAGCAGCGCTCGACGGTGGACGGCGAGCCGGAAGAGGCGGCGGACGCGCGGGGGAAGCATGGGAGCGGCGCGCGGGCGTGCGCGCTACGAGGTGCGCGCGGCGGCGGTGAGGATGCCGCTCACGGTTCGCGAGTAGCGGAGCCAGCGCGCGGTCTCCGCGCGCAGGTGCGCGCGGCCGGCTGGCGTGATGGTGTAGTAGCGAGCGCGCCGGTTGTTCTCGGTCACTCCCCACTCCGCGGCGACGAGCTCGCGCTCCTCCATCCGGTGCAGCGCCTGGTAGAGCGCGCTGTCATCGACGTCGAGCGCGCCCCGCGAGCGGTCCTCCAGCCAGGCGGTGATCTCGAAGCCGTGCATCGCGCCCCAGGCGAGCGCCTTCAGCACGAGCACGTCGAGTGTCCCCTTCACGAGCGCGAGCGAGTCGGTGGATGCTGGCACCAGAGTCTCCCCTTAGAGTCTGGATAGAAGAGTGCGATGCGGCGCGCGGTCCGTCAAGAGACGGGGGAGACCGCCACGCGACCGGCGCGACCCGCGCCGCCGGGATCGATCCGGCCGCGGTCGCCGTTCATTGGGAGAGGTGACCCCAACCGAGGTGACTCGAATGGAACGCGAAGGTCGCGAAGCGACTCCGACGGAGGCACGGCCGGCGATCCGCCGCACAACCCTGCGCACGGCGCCGATCGATCCACGCGTGCTCGTGGAGCAGGTCCAGATCAGCCGCATCGAGATGCCGCCGCACGAGCGCGCGGGGCTGCACGTGCATCCGTGCCCTGTTGTAGGCGTGGTGCTCGCGGGCTCGGTCCTGTTCCAGGTGGAGGGTGAGGCCGAGCGCGTGCTGCATGCCGGTGATGCGTTTTTCGAGCCCGCGAACGCCAGGATCGCGCACTTCGATGCCCAGGAGCGTGGCGCCACCTTCGTGGCGCACTACCTCATGGAATCCGGCGCGACCGAGTTGATCGTAATGCTCGACGAATAGCAGCCGTGGGCTGGCGCGGCCTCCTGATCACGAATGCCGCTACCTCCGCTTCCGCCGCTCCGCGTGGATGGCCGCGAGCGGCGTGCGCCCGCCGAGCGCGTCGAGCGGCGCGCGCATCCA
>CAMLEQ010000541.1 GCA_946479015.1 uncultured Gemmatimonadota bacterium
CGAGCGCGCCGAGCGCGGCGTACTCGCTGAGCAGGATCCGCGCGATCTGCGCGCGGGTGGCGCCGAGCGTCCGGAGCAGTACTCCCTCGCGCAGCCGCTGCCGCCGCGATGCGGCGACCGCGCTCAGCAGCACCAGCACGCCCGTGGCCACGCTGAAGAGCGCCATGAAGCGGATGGCGAGCGACACCTGGTCCAGGATCCCCGCCACGGCGCGCTCGATGAGCGAGAGGTCGATGCTCGACACGGTGGGGTCGCGCCGCACCACGGCGCGTTGGAGCGCCGCGCGCGCGGCATCGTCGTCCACGCGCGTGAGCAGCACCTCCGTGCGCGGCGCGCCGGCGAGCGCGTCGGGGGAGAAGACGACGAAGAAGTTCGGCTCGAAGCGCGCCCAGTTCACCTCGCGCAGGCTCGTCACCACCGTGGGGATGCGCACCCCCTGCACGTTCCACGTCACCGTGTCGCCGAGCTGCACCCCCAGCTCCCCGGCCACGTCGCGCTCCATCGAGACCTCGGGGAGGATGCCGGGCGCGTGCGTGGGGGAGAGCCATTTCCCGGCCACGAGCTTCTCGCTCGCCACGAGCGTGTCGCGCCAGCTCGACCGGTACTCGCGCCGCAGCGCCCACGACGGGCGCCCCTTCGCCAGTGCCTCCGTGGAGCGGCCATCGATCGACGCGATGCGCATCGGCACGATCGGCACCCGCTGGAGCACCGGGCGCCCCGCCGCGCGGATCAGCGAGTCCACGCCGTTCCCCTGGTCCTGCTGCACGTCGAAGAACGCGAGGTTCGCCTGCGCTCGCTCCCCGCTCGGCGACAGGTGCGCGAGCAGGTTGCGCTGCACGAGGTAGAGCGTGCCGAGCAGGAAGGCACCGAATCCGAGCGCGAGCATCACCGCGCGCGTCTGGTTCGCGGGGCGGTACAGGTTCGCCACCCCCTGCCTGACGACGAACGGCCAGTGCTCGCGGAGTACCCGGCGGGCACCGCGCGACACGAGCGCCGCGCTCACCCAGAGCAGCAGGAGCGCCGCGCCGACGCCGGCGCTCATCGCCAGTCCGCGCGCGGTGCTTCCCGCGCGGGCGATGGCGATCGCCGCCACGCTCGCCGCGAGGGCGAGCGCAGCCGCGAGACGTGGCACGTCGCGAAGGAGCCGTCGCGCGGGGCGCTCCCCCGCATCGCGCCGCAGCGCCTGGAGCGGGGAGATCAGCCGCACGCGGAGCAGCGGGAGCAGCGCGAAGAGCACCGCCACCCACACCCCCACCGCGAGCCCCGAGAGGATCGCCCGCGGCTCGGCGCTCGGGTGCACGGTGACCGGGAGGAAGTCGCCGAGCACCGCCGGCATCGCGAACTGCGCGGCGACCCCCAGCACCGCGCCGGCGATCGCGCCCACGAGGCCGAGCGCGGCCGTCTCCAGCAGGTAGATCGCCAGCACCTGCCGCGAGGTGGCGCCGATGCAGCGCAGCACCGCCACCGTGTCCGTCTTCTCCTCCAGATACGCGTGGATGGCGCTCGCCACGCCGATCCCGCCGAGCAGGAGCGCCACCAGCCCCACCAGACCGAGGAAGCGGTCGAGCTGCCGTACCCCTTCGGTGAGCGAGCGCTCCGTGTCCTGCACCGTGCGCGCGCGCACGTGCGCGGCCGAGAGCCGCGGCCGGAGCCGCGCGGTGAGCGATGCCGGGTTCTCCGTGGGAGGGAGGCGCAGCAGCGCCTCGTACTCCGCGCGACTGCCGAAGCGGAGGAGTCCCGTGGCGGGCACATCGCGCTCGGGGATGTAGACGCGCGGCCCGAGCGCTGAGGCGATCCCCACGTCCCCCGGCACGTTCCGGAGCACGCCGATGATCAGGAAGCGCGCGTCGCCGAGCGCGAGCGAGTCTCCCACGCGCGCGCCGAGCTCGGTGAGCAGCGACTGATCCACGAGGGCGCCGTGCTCGCGGTCGAGCAGGGCGCGGCGCCCCGGCGGGTCCGTCTCGATGGCGCCGTAGAAGGGGACGTTCGGCGACACCGCCCGCACCTGCACCAGGCGCGTCCCTCCCGTGCGCGGGATGATCGCCATCGACGCGAACGAGGTGGTGCGTCCCACTCCCGTGCCGCCGCGCGCGAGCGAGTCGAGCAGCGAGTCGATGGCGGGGGGGAAGGCATCGCGCGAGGTGAGCGAGAGATCGCCACCGAGCAGCGCGCGCGACTGCTCGCGGATGGAGCGCGTGACGTTGGCCGAATAGCCGTCGATCGCCACCAGCGCGGCGACGCCGATGGAGATCGAGGACATGAAGAGGAGCAACCGCCGGCGCGCGGTGCGGCTGTCGCGCCAGGCGAGGGTGGCGATCGCGCGCGCGCTCACGCGGCGCGCTCGCTGTCGTCCACCACCGCGCCGTCGGCGAGGCGGATCACGCGCCCGGCGCGGCCCGCGAGCGCCGCGTCGTGCGTGACGAGCACCACCGTGGTCCCCTCCTCGCGGTTGAGCGTCTCGATGAGCTCGATGATCCGCTCACCGGTGGCCGAGTCCAGGTTGCCGGTGGGCTCGTCGGCGAAGAGCACGCGCGGCGCGTTCGCGAACGCGCGGGCGAGCGCCACGCGCTGCTGCTCTCCTCCGGAGAGCTGCGTGGGATAGTGGTGCGCGCGGCCCGCCAGCCCCACGCGCTCGAGCAGCTCGCGGGCGCGCGCGGCGGCGCCACGCTCGCCGCGCAGCTCGAGGGGCACGGTGATGTTCTCCACCGCCGTGAGCGTGGGGATCAGTTGAAAGCTCTGGAACACGAATCCAACTTTCTCCCCGCGCAGCC
>CAMLEQ010000542.1 GCA_946479015.1 uncultured Gemmatimonadota bacterium
GGGCCGCGGCAGTGCCGCGGCCCCGGCGCGTTCCATGTTCCATCGCTTCCCGCTTCCCGCTTCCCGCGCCTCACTTCACCCGAATCACCCCCACCCGCACCGGACTGTTCACATCCAGCGGCAGCCCGGTGGAGCTGCGGACGTAGATGCCCTGGCGCTGCTGCTGCGGGACGCCGCTGATCTCCACGATCGCCGCTCCGCCGCCGTGGATGGAGAGCACGCTCGTGTCGAACAGGCCGAAGCGGAAGCGCGCCGGAACGAGCGGGTACACGCGGTCGAAGCCCCGGAGCTGCGAGTGCATCCCGGCGAAGATCGCGGTCTGGTTCCAGCTCGGCGTGGTGAGCTTGACGTCGGTGGGCGCGAGCCCGGGATACGCCTGCGCGGCCGAGGCGAGAGCCCAATCTCCCACCATGTCGCCGAACTGTGCCCCCGTGCGGGTCTCGAGGTTCACGACGCCGAACTCGTGTACCGTCTGATTGATCGCCTTGAGCAGCGCCGCCTCGTCGGTGGCGTACTGGTCCACCGCCCATCGCACGAACGACCAGGCTCCACCGTAGTAGACCTCGCCGCCATCCCCCACCGGCGATTCCGTGCCGAAGGAGGACAGATAGTCGGAGAGATAGAAGAAGTGCTGGAGCATGACCTGGGGGTGGTCGCCGGAGCAGCCATTGGGCCCGGTGAGTGGCGGCTCGCAGGCGACCTGCCCATCCCAGCCGCCGTGCCCTTTCCACGTGGTCCCGGAGAAGGTGCGCTGGTAGATCTCCGACGAGGTCTGCGCCGTCGCCTCCTCGAGCCACGGATCCTCGAGGGAATCGGCGCCGTTCGCGAACTTGGCGGCGTACGACGCCAGGTGCTTGGACTCGTGCGCCAGCACGCTGCGCACGAACCCCTGCCAGCCCTCGAGCGAGTTGGGATCCCCCGGCTGCCCGGACGCGGACTCCGGCACGTACGCGTAGAAGATGGCGGCATCGTTCCCCACCACGTTGCGGAGGCTGTCCACGTGCGTGGTGTCGAACGGGAAGAAGTCGCACGCGCTCACGAAGCCCGCGGTGCTCCCGAAGTGATCGTTCAGCACCCGCGTGAAGAGCATGACCACCTTCCCGTTGTGCCCGAGCGAATCGTCCCACGCGAGCGGGTCGCCGAAGTTCCGGAGGAGCATCGGGTAGATGGAGCTGTCGAACTCCTGGCCGATGCGCTGGACGAACGCATCCATGGTTCCGGCGAGGGGCGCGTCCACGTCCTCGAAGAGGACGGACTTGCTGCCGATGTAGACGGCGCGCGCCCGCACCTCGTAGCCCTGGGTACAGTCGCGGTCGTTCACGATGTCGCGGACGTGGAAGGAGAGGGTGTCGCCGAGTCGCGGCGCGATGCGGGCCGACACGCGGAGGTCGCGCGGGGCGGGCTGCGCGGCGGCGCGCCGGGCCGCCGCGATGGCGATGGGCCCGCCGCGGCGCGACACGAGCGCGCGGTCCGCGGCGAGCAAGCGCGCGTGCACCCGGTCCGCCTCACGCTGCTGATCGAGCGAGATGCCGGCGGAGGCCGCGAGGAAGGCGAGCCCGCTCGTGGACGGTGCGGTGGAGGCGACGACGCGGGCCGCGGCCTGCGATCCCGGTCCGCCGCCGTGCACCGTCACGTTCGCGATGTCGCGGGGATCGGGATCGGTGTTGTACACGGCCACCAGGTAGGTGGCGCTGTCGGTGCCGTCGATCTGGAGGCAGCTCCCCTCGGACAGGTCGGAGAACACCCGTCCATCACCGACGGACAGCTGCAGGGGGGTGCCGTTCTCGCTGCTGCCGCTGGCGGTGGGGCAGGTGACGGTCTTGGGCGCGGTGGATCCGTCGCTACAGGCGACGAGCGCGGGAATTAGGAGCCAGGGGACAAGTCTGTGCATGCGGCACCGATCCTGTGTGAGGGCCTGCTCCGACAGCCGCGCCGACCCGGGGGGCCGCGCGCCGATGTGCTCAGCAATATGCGCTCACGACCACCGGTCGCTGTCAGGCATTCCACCCGGCGCGCGGGCCGGCGGTTGCAAAAGCGGAGCCGCGCGCCGAACTTGCGCGGATTCCACCCATGAATCCCGGAGCTCGATGTTCGTTTCCGCGGTGATCGCGCACAGCCTTCTCAGCAAGCTCTCGCACCTCTGGGCGTACGTGACGCTCGGCGCAACGAGCATCTTCACCGAGGAAGCCGCACCCGTGGTGGCGGGGTTCGCGGCGCACCAGGGGCACCTGCACGTGGGGCGCGCGGCGCTCGCCTGCGCGGTGGGTAGTTGGGTGGCGGACGTGGTGCTCTACGCACTCGGCCGGTGGCGCGCGCTGCGCGTGGCCAAGAAGTGGCCGCGTCTCATGAGGCCGATGGAACGGCTGCTCGGCGCCGTGCGCCGCCACCCCTGGCGCGCGTCACTGGCGGTCCGCTACGCCTACGGCGCGCGGCTGCTCCTCCCCATCACCTGCGGCGCCGCGTGCGTTCCGATCGGCGAGTACCTCGTGTGCAGCGCGATCAGTGCCTGGACGTGGGCCGCGATCTTCACCGGGCTGGGATGGGCCTTCGGCCAGGGCGCCGTCGCCACCATCCACCACGTCCGCAGCCACGAGGACGACATCGCCGTGGCGCTCATCGCCATCGTGGCGATAGTGGTGCTGATCGTCACGTTGCGGAATGAGAACAAGGTGGCAGACGAACTGGATGATTAGGGTGTGGTGGGTGGACCACCGGAGAACGCGTGTGGCGTGTGGGGAACTGACGGAGAGAGGGGCGAGGTAGAGCGCGT
>CAMLEQ010000543.1 GCA_946479015.1 uncultured Gemmatimonadota bacterium
CGCGCTGCCCCGCCGTGCTCGACACGAGCACGATGCGCCCGCGATCGGACATCGCCCCCGCCACCGCGCGCGTCGTGTAGAAGATGGAATCCATGTTCTCGCGGATCGTGCGCAGCCAGCGCTCGTCGTCCATCTCGGTGAGCGGAACCTCCTCCGCCGGCCAGATGCCCGCGTTGCCGACGAACAGATCCAGTCCGCCGAACACCCTGAGCGTCTCGGCGACCAGCGACTCGGCGCCCTCGCGCGTGGAGATGTCGGCGCCGAACGCCTCGGCGCTCACGCCGAAGGCGCGCAGCTCCTCCACCACCCGCGTCGCGTCGGCCATGCGCGACCGGTAGCCGACCACCACCTGTGCGCCGGACTGGGCGAGCAGGCGGGCCGTCGCCGCGCCGATGCCGCGCGACCCGCCCGTCACGAGGGCGCGAGCTCCCGCGAGGTTGATCACAGCGTCCGCTCCACGGCGTCGCAGATCACGTGCTCGATGCACAGGTGGAGCTCCTGCGCGCGATCGGTGCGGGACGTGGGGATGATCACGTTGTGGTCGGCGAGCGCCCTGAGCGCGCCGCCGTCGCGCGCGCTGAACGCGAGCACCTGGACGCCCGCGGCGCGCGCCGCTTCCGCCGCCCGCAGCACGTTCGGCGAGTTGCCGCTCGTGGAGTGGATGATGAGCAGGTCGCCCGGCTTCGCCAGCGCCTCCACCTGGCGCGCGAACACGTTCTCGAACCCGATGTCATTGCCCGCCGCCGTGAGCAGCGAGGTGTCGGTGGTGAGCGCGATCGCCGGATAGGCGCGCCGGTTGCGCATGTAGCGCACCACGTACTCCGTCGCCATGTGCTGGGCGTCCGCGGCGCTCCCGCCATTGCCGCAGAAGAAGAGCGTCCCGCCCCGCGTCACGGTGGACTGCACCATCTCCAGCGCGCGGTCCATCGTGGGGCCAAGCTCGGAGGCCACGCGTTCCGCCGTTGCCGCGAGCTCTCGAAGTGCTTCCGCGAAGGGTGAGGTCATTTCAAGCCGTGTGGTGAGTGGTCGAGTCAGCGCCGCAGGATGCCGCCCAGGCGCGACAGCACGCCGCCGATGCGGCGCAGTGGCGGCACCGGAAGCACTGGCTCGTCGGCGAGCAGGCGCCGTGCGTTCGTTTCCGTCATCAGCTCGGCGTGCGCCGGTGTCCCGTGCTGCAGCAGCCAGTCGCGCGCCGAGGCGAGCGCGCGCGAGTCGCCATGGTTGTCGCTCGAGAAGAGATCGACCAGCCCTTCGGCGAGGAGTGCACGCGACGTCGCGGCGATCGTGCCCCGCCCCGCGAGGCTGGCGACGTCCATCTGGATCACCGCGCCGGCAGTCCGCCATTCGACGACCTTCTCCGGCGTGCATCCCCAGTAGCGCTCCGGATGCGCGAGCACGGGCACGAGCCCGCTGGCGCGGATGCGCGCCAGCTCCGCGCCCGCGCGCGCCGGCACGGCCACGCGCGGGAATTCCACCAGCACCGCCGTGGACTCACCGAGCGCGAGCTCCCGGGCCCGGAGGTCCACGTTCGGCTCGTCGAGCATGATCTCCCAGCCGAGCCGGAGCTCCGGGCCGTCCGGCACGGCAGCGCGAAGCTCGTGCAGCAGCTCGGCATGCCGCGCGTGCGGGGCCTGCGCGACGCGCGACGCCGTGAGGTGCGGCGTGAGCACGACGCACTCCACGCCCTGGTCGGCGAAGCGCTTCAGCACCGGCGCCGACCGCTCCACCGAGGGGGAGCCGTCATCCACGCCCGGCAGGAGGTGGGTATGCAGGTCGATCATCGGCTCGCCGGCGCCGTTCGCACGCTACGCGTGCGCGGCGGACGTCGTTGCCGCGTCCGCCCCGCCGAGCGTCGCCATGCGCGCCATCGCCCGCGCCGCAAGGGCGGGGAGCGCGTCCGGTCGCCCGCTCGCCGCCTCGAACGCGTAGGTCACGAGCGCGTCGGCCGCCAGGAGATCGAGCGCATGGTCGCGGCTCGCTTCCCCCTCCCGGAGCACCTTCGCCAGGAGCCGCTCCCCGGCGGCCAGGCACGCGTCGGCCGCATCACCGGCATCACGCTCGGCGTCGCCACCCAGTGCCTCGCGGAGCCGGAACAGCAGCGCCGCCGGCGGCGCCGGCTCACGCCCGCCGAGCCACTCCGCGACTGTCGTCACCGTGCGTCCACCAGGGCGGCGACCAGCGCTGGGGCCTGCGCCAGCGCCTCGTCGATGCGTGCGCCGTCCGGAATGCCGGCCTGCGCCATGTGCGGCTTGCCGCCGCCTCGGCCGCCGGCAACCGCGGCCACCTCGCGCACGATTGCATCCGCCCGCACGCCGCGCTCGCGGAGATCGTCCGTCACCACGGCCAGGAGCGCTCCCTTGCCTTCCTCCAGCCGCGTGGCAATCACGCCGACTCCGCTGCGAAGCTGCTCGCGCAAGGCATCGCCCATCGCCTGGAGCGACTTCACGTCCGGCGCGTGCACGGCGCCCACCACCAGCCGGGCGCCGTTCGCCCCGATCGGCTTCGCGGCCGCGATCAGCTGCTGCAGCTCGTCGCCCCCGCCGCTCCGCATCGCCTCTTCCAGCTTCCGCTCGAGTCCACGGCGCTCCTCGAGCAGCTGCTCCACGCGCCGTTCCACCTGCTCCGCCGGCGCCTTCAGCAGGTCGCCCACCTGCTGCAGCGTACGCTCCCGCTCCTTCAGGTGCGCGAATGCGCCGGGGCCGGTGAGGGCCTCGATGCGGCGCACGCCACTCGCCACGCCGCTCTCGCCGACGATCACCAGGA
>CAMLEQ010000544.1 GCA_946479015.1 uncultured Gemmatimonadota bacterium
CTATGGTTCACCAACACACCAACATCCCCGAGCCGTACCCCGCCCAAGCCTCCCTATGCTCCCAACACCCCACACGCGTTCCATGGTGTTCTAGCACCCAGGTCCTACCCCCTAAGGGGTCAGGGCCCCGACACCACCACATACGCCTCTTCGTACCGCCTGATCGAATCCATGACCACCCGCATCGCCTCCTCGCTCTTCTCCCACCCCACCGTCTGGACGCGCTTTCCCTCCAGGTCCTTGTAGATGTGGAAGAAGTGCTCGACCTCCTTCAGGTAGTGCTGCGGGATGTCGGCGATGTCGAAGTACTCCTCGTAGAACGGGTCCTCGCTCGGGACGCCGAGGATCTTGTAGTCCAGGTCGCCCCGATCGAGCATCTTGAGCACGCCGATCGGGCGCACGTCGATCTGGCACCCCGGGAAGGTGGGCTCGTTGAGGAAGACGAGCACGTCGCACGGGTCGCCGTCCTCGGCGAGCGTGCGTGGGATGAAGCCGTAGTCCCCCGGGTAGTGCACCGCCGAGTAGAGCACCCGGTCGAGGCGCATGAGCCCGGAGCGCTTGTCGAGCTCGTACTTGTTCCGGCTGCCGCTCGGGATCTCGATGACCGCGGTGACCTCATCGGGCGGATGCTTCCCGGGCGTGAGGTCGTGCCAGGGGTGGATCACGTGGTGCTCCGCTCCCGTGCCGGCGCACTCGCTCCGGCGTCGCGGTGCATGGTCCCCTTGTAGACCATCGGCTCCTCCTCCACGCCGAAGTTGCGCGCCGCGAGCTCCGCGACGCGCGCCATCTGCTCGTCATCGAGCGCGGGCAGGTCGGAGGCGGCGGCGAACTCGGCGAGCTGTTCGTCGTCGTAGATGTTCGGCAACGTCGTCACCACCAGCGGCTCGGCGAGCAGCCACTTGAGCGCCGCCTGGCCGAGCGTCATCCGCGTGGTGAGGAAGTCGAGGGTGCGCACCTTCTTCAATCCGTTCACCAGCCACGAGCGCGGGCGGTGGCGCCGGTGATCGTTCGGGGGGAAGACCGTGTCTTCCGTGTACTTCCCCTCCAGCATCCCCGACGCGTGGGTGACGCGGACGTTGAAGCAGCAGTTCGGCGCGTGGCGCTTCGCCGCCTCGATCATCGGCGTCCCCGGGTGCTGCTCGAGGATGTTCCAGATCATCTGGATCGTGTGGATGTCCGGCTCGCGCTCCATCAGCTCCACGGCCTCGTACAGCCAGCCGATCGCCGGGCCGAACGCGGCGCCCCATGCGCGGATCTTCCCCTCGCGCTCGAGCGCGCGGAGCGTCTCCCAGATCTCCGGGTTCCGCACGTGCTCCATCTTGATGTTGTGGAGCTGGAGCACGTCGATGCGGTCGGTCTCGAGCCGCTGGAGGCACTGCTCCACGGCGTGGCGCATGTACTGCTCGTCGAAGCGCTGCGGCAGCTCGTTCTGCCCGCGCCGCGCCGAGGCGGCCGCGGGATCGTAGATGTCGTAGCCGATCTTCGTGGCGTACACCACCTCGTCGCGCCGCCCCGCGAACGCGCGCGCGAGCTGGCGCTCGCTCCGGCCATTGCCGTAGGTGTCCGCGGCATCGAAGAAGGTGACGCCGTGCTCGTCGTGAGCCCGTCGCAGCATCGCGATGGCCTCATCGTCGGTCTTCACGCCCCACCAATCGGTGGCCACGGTCCACATGCCGAACCCGACCTCGCTCACCGCGAGGCCGGAGCCGGGGAACGTTCGATAACGCATTTTCCAGGTCCTCACATCGCGGAACCGCCGACGCAGCGCGCCGCCTCGGTCGCGAAATACGTGATGATGAAGTCCGCACCCGCGCGCCGGATGCCGAGCAGCGATTCCATCATCGCGCGCTCACCATCGATCCAGCCGCGCTCGGATGCCGCCTTAATCATAGCGTACTCGCCACTCACCTGATAGGCAGCGAGCGGGTACCCCGTCTCCTGCTTCACACGTGCCACGAGATCCAGGTAGGGACCGGCCGGCTTCACCAGCACCGCGTCGGCGCCCTCCTGGATGTCGAGCCACACCTCGCGCATCGCCTCATCGGCGTTCGCCGCATCCATCTGGTAGCCGCGCCGGTCCCCGGTCTGCGGCGCGGACTCGGCCGCCTCGCGGAACGGGCCGTAGAACGCGGACGCGTACTTCACCGCGTAGGCGAGGATGGCCGTGCCCGTCCGTCCATCGTGGTCGAGCGCACGGCGGATGGCGCCGATGCGGCCGTCCATCATGTCGCTCGGCGCCACGATGTCCGCGCCGGCGGCCGCGTGCGAGAGCGCCTCCTTCACGAGCAGCTCGAGCGTGGCATCGTTGTCGACGTTCCCGTCGACGAGCACGCCGCAGTGGCCGTGGTCCGTGTATTCGCACATGCACACGTCGGTGATGACCACGAGCTGCGGCAGCTCGCGCTTGAGCGCGCGCACCGCATCCTGCACCGGGCCGTCGTCGTCCCACGCCGAGGAGCCGGTGGCGTCCTTGTGGTCGGGGATGCCGAAGAGGAGCACACCGCCCACTCCAGCCTTCGCCGCCGCCTCGGCATCGCGCAGCATCTCGTCCACCGAGAGCTGCGCCACGCCGGGCATGGAGCCCACGGGCTGCCGGAGGTTGCGCCCCGAGCGCACGAACAGCGGGAGCACGAGCTGCTCCGGCGCGAGCCGCGTCTCACGGACGAGTCGCCGCAGCGGCTCCGTGCGGCGGAGGCGGCGGGGGCGGTAGGCTGGAAATGAAGGAATCATCGGTTCGGGACTCGGGACTCGGGACTCGGGACT
>CAMLEQ010000545.1 GCA_946479015.1 uncultured Gemmatimonadota bacterium
CGTTCCTAGCCCCGACTCCCGCCGTTCCCGAGCTCCCCCCGGCCCCCGACCCCTACCCCCGGTCCCCCAGCAGATCCGCCGCCCGGCGGAGATGCGGGATCACGATCGAGCCGCCGACCACCAGCGCCACGGAAAACGCCTCGAACATCTCCGCCCGGCCGACGCCCTCCTCGAGGCAGCGCTCCACGTGGTAGGTGATGCAGTCGTCGCAGCGCAGCACCATCGACGCCACGAGGCCGAGGAGCTCCTTGGTTCGCGTGTCGAGTGCGCCGGGCTCGTAGGTGCGCCCGTCGAGCGCGAAGAAGCGGTTGATGACGAGGTTCCCTTCCCCGAGGATCCGCTCGTTCATCCGCTCGCGGAACTCGTGGAACTCCCGCGGCGCCACCCGCTCGCCGTGCTCGTGGCTCACAGCGACCACCCGCGCAGCGTCGTGATCGCGTGGTCCAGCGCCTCGCGCTGCTCCGGCCGGGTGGCGGTGCGACGCAGCCCCTCGTACGTCTCGATGGCGAGGCGCAGCGCCTCGGGGTCTCCCTCCGTGGTGGCGAGGCTCGCCGCGTTGTCCGCCAGGTTGGCGCGGGCCAGCTCGTCCTCGGGGAAGCGCTCGGCCACCTGCCGCCAGCGCGCCACGCGCTCGCGGAGCTCCGACTCCGTGAGCGCCCACAGATGCCATCCGCCGCGATTCCGCGGATCGGCGGCGATGGCGCGCGAGGCGAGATCCCCCACCGCCTCGGAGCCGCGCCCGGTGAGCCAGTAGGAATTGGCCAGGATCACGAGCGCCCGGGCGTCGTCCGGGCGCTCGGCCACCACCCGCTCGTAGACGGGGCCGGCCACTTCGGGGATGTCCCGGTAGGGCTCCACCGCCGCGATGAGGGCGTCCAGGTCGGCCGCGGCGGATACCTCCAGGAGACGATCGAGCAGGGCCGCGAAGTTGTTGCTCTCGCGGTATTCCTCCACCGCGCCGGCGATTTCGGCGGCGGGGTCGATTGGAGACGAGATCATGATTAGATTAAGATATCGCGTGGCCAGAGGTGGCGTCACCCCGTGACAGAGCCTTTCCCGAGGTCGTCTTCCATGGACGAGGCCCCCCCGCAGACAGAGCTGCAGAGACTCACCGCGGTCGTGCAGCACCAGCTCAACAACCCACTTGCCGCGCTCCTCGCCGAAGCGCAGCTTCTCGGAATGGAGCCCGCGCTCGATGCATCGCAGCGCGCCGCGGTGGAGCGAATCGTCGAGCTGGTGCGGCGGGTGATCGGGACGGTGCGCAACCTGGATACGGTGGTCGAGGCGAAGCTGTCCGGCCAGTGAGGTGAGCCGGGACGCGCCGGCGGATCGAGAGCTCCCGGGGGCGAGGCCGGCCCTGTGATCCGGCGCGCGGCCTGAAGGTTGCGCATTGAACTACGCAAGGTGATAATCGTGGTGGCCGCCGGAACGGATCCGCGGCCGCTACATCGCGTGGCAGAGCCCGCGCGGCGTCGTGCTCCAGCCGGCCTCTTCGTCGAGTGCCGCGGCCGCGACGTAAACCGGACGCTTGGTGAAGCGCGAGGATCTTCGCGACGTCCGGGTCGAACCGTCCAGTGTGCGGCGCGCAGAAGCGCGCATCGGACCGGGGGCCGAATCGGGGCTCGCCAACGTTATCCGTGCTCCATACAGCCATCGGGACGACTGCGCTGCCCGCCTGAGGCGGCGGCCCACTCCATGAGAATCGCGGCAACGGCGTGCCGGGTACTCCTCGGCTGAGGAGCGTCCCCCCGCGTCAAGCATTCACCCCATGACATCCATCGCTGCATGAACGATCGTCGACGTCCAACCCGGCGCGGCCGCGGCCCGCGTCCGCAGAATCGCGCGCCGCTCGAAGCACCCGTCGAGCCGAGCCCCTATCGTGATGACGCACCCGCGTCCACCGGCGGCGAGGTGACGACACCCACCGGGGGGACCGGCGGCGAGATCCCCGCGAACGGCTCGGGTGGACCGGCCGGCCAGCAGCCCGGACGCGACGGACGCTTCAACGGGCGTCGCGGGCGCCGAGGGCGCGGGCGCGGCGGCCCACGCCCGGAGCACCAGAGCGCGCCACCGGTGGCCGTGGTGGCCGACGGAACCACCGAGGGATGGTTCGACGCCGCGCGCGATGGCGGCTTCATTCGCCGCGCCACCGACAGCTATCTCCCCATGCCCGGCGATGCGTTCGTCCCGCCGCACCTCGTGCGGCAGTTCGCGCTCCGCCGCGGCGACCTGGTGGAGGCGACGGTGGGTCACGATCACCGCGGCCGCACGACGGTGGCCGAGATCCAGCGCGTGAATGGCGGCGACCCCGCCGCCGCCGCCCGCCGCCCCGACTTCAGCTCCCTCATCGCCAGCTACCCCGATCGCAAGCTCGTGCTCGAGACCGGACGCTCGGCCAAGGGCGGACCGGAGCTCACGCGCCGCGCGATCGACCTGATCGCGCCGATCGGCTACGGCCAGCGCGCGCTGATCGTCGCGCCGGCGCGCGCCGGGAAGACGATGCTGCTCCAAGCGATCACCGAGGGGATCGCGATCAATCACCCCGAGGCGGTGCTCCTGGTGCTGCTCGTGGACGAGCGCCCCGAAGAGGTGAGCGAGATGATCTCGTGGGGGCGCGGCGAGGTCGTGGCGTCGAGCTTCGACCAGCCCGCCGAGCGGCACGTGGACGTGGCGGAGATGGTGCTGGAGCGCGCCCGCCGGCTGGTGGAGAGCGGGAAGGACGTGGTGATCGTGCTCGACTCGCTCAC
>CAMLEQ010000546.1 GCA_946479015.1 uncultured Gemmatimonadota bacterium
CGCGAACGCCCCGGGATCCCCCACCGCGGAGATGGCGAGCACGCGCTCGCCCGCGAGCGTGGCGAGGGGGGCGCGGATGGACTCGTCCGCCCGATGCAGCTCGCCCGGCGCCAGGTGCACCACCGCGCGCGGCACGTCCGGCGCGAGCGCCGCCAGCTCGTCCGCCACGCGCGCCGCGCGGTCCGGCGGCACCGCCTTGCGCGTCACGATCGCGAGCGAGGCGCGGCGGAGGGCGCTCGCGCCAGGGGCCTGCGGGGAGGAGCCGCCGACGGCCGGTCCACCGGTCGGCGCTCACGAGCACGATGTCGGCATCGCGGGCGGCCCGGCGGTGCTGGAAGGCGTCATCGAGAACGGCCACGTCGGCGTTCGTCTCCTTCGCGGCACGCGAGACGCCGGCGACGCGGTCGGGGGACACGATCACGGGGACATCGGGGTTCAGCCGCTGGTGGACGAGGGGCTCGTCCGCCCCGTAACCGCGGAGCACGATCGCCGGGTGGGCGCCCCGGTCGGCGAGCCGGCGCGCGAGCCACGCCGCCACCGGGGTCTTCCCCGTCCCCCCCACGGTGAGGTTGCCCACGCTCACCACGGCGATCGGAGACGCGCGCGCGCGCAGGAGGCGCGCGTCGTACAACGCCCCGCGCGCGGCGACGACGGCGGCGTACAGCGCCTCCGCGGGCGCGAGCGCCGCCCGCGCCGCGCCGGCCAGCGCGTCGTCGCCGAACCAGAGCCGCTCCACTCCGCGCACGTCAGCCATGCGCCGAACGCGCCGTCTCCGTCATGAGCGCCTCGAAGGGTGCCCCAAGTGCCGCCGCCTCGCGCGGCGTCGGCGCGTCCACGGGCGCGGGCGTGCCGTACGCGATCGCGATCCGCGCGAACGGCTTGGGGATCATGAACCGGTCCCAGCTCCGGAGGCGCCAGCAGCGGCGCGTCGTCACCGCCAGCGTCACGATCGGCGCGCCGCTGCGTTGCGCGACGATGAGCGCCCCCGGCGCGAACACCCGGGCCGGCCCGCGCGGCCCGTCGGGGGTGAACGCCAGGTCCCCTCCCTGCTGCACCACGCGGCTCATCCCCAGCAGCGCCCGATCCGCGCCGCGCGACGTGGACCCCCGCACCGTGCGGAAGCCCAACGACTCCGCCACGCGCGCGATGATCTCGCCGTCGCCGTGCTCGCTGATGAGCACCGTGATCCCCTCGCGCCGGTGATGCCACAGCAGGGCGAGCATCTCGCCGTGCCAGAGCGTGAAGATCACCGGACGCCCCGCATCGCGCAGCGCCTGGCTGGGCGCGCGGTTCACCTCGCGGATCCGCCACGTGCGCGCGAGGAGGCGGAGCACCACGCCCCCCAGCCGCACCGCCAGCGCCACGCGCCGCGCCCGGCGCCGCGCCGCGGCGTCGCTCGCCGCCGCCTCCCGTACCGCGGCGTCGTCACTCACCGCGCCAGCTCCAGCGCCAGCGTGGCCACCCGCTCCGCCGCGCCGGCCTCCCCCAGCCGCCCACGCACCTCGGCGAGCCCGGCGAGCATCGCCTCGCGCTCCGGCGTGCCGGCGCGCAGCAGCGGCTCGAGCCGCCGCGCCGCCCCCGCCGGCTCCAGGGCGTGCTGGATCAGCTCGGGCGCCACCTCGCGCCCGGCCACCACGTTCACCAGCCCGATGCGCGGGATCTTCACCACGCGCCGGGCGATCGCGTAGCTCAACGCGCTGGTGCGGTAGGCCACCACGAGCGGGCACGCGGCCACCGCCGCCTCGAGCGTGGACGTTCCGCTCTTCGAGAGCGCGGCATCGGCGGCGCGCCACACGGTGAACGACGCGCCGTGCACGAGCGGATACGGACAGCGCGCGGGATCCAGCGCGATGCCAGGGGCCACGCTCACCACCGTCTTCACCCCGGGCATGCGGCGCTCCAGCTCGCGCGCGGTGGCCACGAACGCATCGAGATGGCGCGCGATCTCCTGCGCGCGGCTCCCGGGAAAGAGCGCGAGCACCGGCGCATCCGGCGGCAGCCCGAGCTCGCGCCGCGCCGCCTCGCGCGTGGGGAGGGAGCGCGCGCGGTCGAGCAGCGGGTGCCCGACGAAGGTGGCCGCGATCCCGTGCTCGCGCAGCAGCGGCTCCTCGAACGGGAGGATCACCGCCGCGCGCGTCACCGTGCGCGCCATCTCCGCGAGCCGCGCGGCCCCCCACGCCCACACCTGCGGGGTGATGTAGTAGAGCACCGGCACGCCCGCCGCGTGCGCCTCGCGCGCCACCTTGAGGTTGAAGCCCGGGTAGTCGATGAGGATCACGAGCCCCACGCGCCCCTCGCGCAGGCGGCGGCGCAGCATCCGGAGCAGCTGCCAGTGCCGCGGTACGTGCTTGAGTACCTCGGTGAAGCCCATCACCGCCAGCCGGTCGGTGTGCTCGAGCAGCGTCACTCCCGCCTGCTCCATGCGCGCGCCGCCGATCCCGACGAGCGGCAGCGCGGGAGCGCGGCGGCGCAGCTCGGTGGCGACTCCGGCGGCATGAAGGTCGCCGGAGGTCTCTCCGGCGACGAACAGCACCTCACGCACGGGGCGCCGCCACCGACGGAAGTCCCTGCTCGATCTCGCGCATGATCCGCAGCGCGAGCGCGAGCGCCTCGCGCCCGTCCTCGCCGCTCACGAGCACCGGCGCGACCCCGCGCACCGCCGCCACGAAGCTCTCCAGCTCCAGGCGCAGCGGCTCCCCCTCCGGCGCCTCCAGCGGCACGCGCTCCATGAACTCCTCGAGCTG
>CAMLEQ010000547.1 GCA_946479015.1 uncultured Gemmatimonadota bacterium
CCTCTGCCCGTCAGTTCCCCACACGCCACACGCGTTCCATGGTGGTCCAGCCACCACACACCACGCCCCTAGCGTCTTGCTGCCGGTACTTTCGTTCCTCATCCTTCCCCGATGAAGATCACGGTACTGATGGGCGGGACCTCCGCCGAGCGGGATGTGTCGCTCGCGTCGGGGCTCAGGATCGCGCAGACGCTGCGCATGGCGGGGCATCGGGTGACGTCGCTCGATCCGGCGAGAGGGGTGATCGACGAGGCGGAGGAAGCGGCGCTGCGGGCAGCCGGGGTCATGAAGACCGCGCCGCCGTCGCTCGAGATGCTGCAGCAGATCTCGCGAACCTCGCTCTCGCCATCGCTCGGCACCATCCCCAGCGTGCGGGAGGCGGACGTGGTGTTCCTGGCGCTCCACGGCGGACAGGGGGAGGACGGCACGGTGCAGGCGCTCCTGGACATGGTCGGGGTGCGCTACACCGGGAGCGGGCATCTGGCGAGCGCGCTCGCGATGGACAAGGATCTCTCCAAGCGGCTGCTGCGCGCGGCGGGGGTGGGGACGGCGGACTGGATCATGGCCGGCCCGCGCTCCGGGGAGACGGTCACGCACGCCGACGTCGAGCGGGCGCTGGGGTGGCCGGTGGTGGTGAAGCCCTCGAAGCAGGGCTCGACGGTGGGGCTCACGGTGGTCCGGGAGCCGGGGGCGCTCGCGACGGCGATCGCCGAGGCGGCGCGCTACGACGACGAGGTGATGATCGAGCGCTTCATCCCTGGGCGGGAGCTGACGGTGAGCGTACTCGGCGATCGCGCGCTGCCGGTGGGGGAGATCTTTCCCAAGCACGACATCTACGATTACGAGTGCAAGTACACGGCGGGGATGGCGCACGAGGAGTTCCCGGCGTCGCTTCCCGCGGAGCTGGCGGCCGAAGCGCAGCGGCAGGCGGTGGCCGCGTTCCGGGCGCTCAAGCTTGACGGGTACGCCCGCATCGACTTCCGTATGACGGAGCAGGGGGAGCTGTTCTGCCTCGAGGCGAACACGCTCCCGGGGATGACGCCACTGAGTCTGTTCCCGCAGGCCGCGGCGGCCGCGGGGATCGATTTTGCCGCGCTCTGCGAGCGGATCGTGCAGCTCGCGGTGGCGAAGCCACGAGGGGGATCGTGATGGTGCGCACCACCGGTCCGACGGCCGCGATCGCGGGCATGCTGCCGGGCATCCAGAGCCAGGGAGTGTGGACCGGCCGCCGGCAGCTGTTCGTGCGCTTCGCGGCGGAGGCGGAGACCGCCGTGCTGTACACGCCCGAGATGCTCGCGCGCCAGCTCGGCCGGACGGTGTCGCAGTCGGCGCTGCACTCCATCTCGGTGTCCGGGCGCGATCCGCTGGCGAGCGCCGAGCTCATCGCCGAGACGTTCCAGCAGTGGCAGTCTCCGCTGCCCGTGATGCTCGACTGCGATGGTCAGCGGCCGGAGGCGGTGGGGCGCGTCGGCGGGCACGTGACGATGGTGCAGGTGACGCTCGACGTCGCCGACAGCCCGGTGATGGCGGAGCGCGCGATCGCGACGCTCGTCGCGGCGGCCGCGGCGGCCGCGGAGCACGCGCTCGTGCTCGCGCCTCGTGATGGGACGAGCGATGGGCAGTTGCTGCGCTTCATCGAGCAGGCACATGCCGCCGCCCCCGGCACGAAGATTGTTGTCCATCCCGTTCCGGGACCCGAGCGCACATTGCTCGACCGACGGTACGCGGCGCTGCTCGAGCAGGCGATGGCGATCCACCGGGACATCACTCTACTCCTCCGCATTCCCGCGCCCGTGGCGACGCGATAGGGAGCGGGGAGCGGGAGAGGAAACGAGGGGGAACAGGGCCGGGAGGCTCGTGTTATAACAGCAGGCCGTTCATCCAGCAGGTCCACATGTCGTTCTCGGGCATCGAAGAGCAGGAATACCCACGCATCACGCCGGCGGTGCAGTGGCTGATCGCGCTCAACGTCGCGGTCTTCTTCGTACAGCTCACGCTCTTCGGCTCGGGCGTCCAGCACTGGCTGGCGTTCGAGGTCAGCGATCTGACCACGCGGCCGTGGACGATCGTCACCTACATGTTCGTGCACGCCGGGTTCTGGCACCTGGCGTTCAACATGTGGATGCTCTGGGTGTTCGGGCCGCGCGTGGAGCGCGCATGGAGCTCCCGGAGCTTCGTCCTCTACTACGTGCTGTGCGGGCTCGGCGGCTGGCTCTTCCACCTGATCGTCGCGCGCGACGGCACGTATCTGCTCGGGGCCTCGGCCGCCATCTTCGGCGTGATGCTCGCCTACGCGATGCGCTGGCCGGACGACGAAGTGCGCTTCTTCCCGCTCGTGTTCATCGCGATGAAGGTGCGCTGGTACGTGGTGCTCCTCATCGGGCTGAACCTCGCCATGGGGCTGTGGACGGCGCACGGCGGCTCCGGCACGGCGTACTTCGCTCACCTGGGCGGCGTGTTCGTGGGGTACTTCTACCTGCGCCTCTCGGCGGCGCACGGGATCGACCGGCTGCGGCAGCGCATGTCGCAGGTGCCCGACATCCCCGACGAGCCGCCGCGCGCGATCCCGCGGACGCAGCCGCGCCCGCGCGAGCGGGCGAGCGAGATCGACGAGATCGTGGCCCGCAGCAACGCGATCGCCGCGAACAAGCGCGCGACCACGGGCGCGCCCTCGCTGGCGGCGAAGGTGGGAAAGAAGAAGACCGACGAGCTCAACGTCGTGCTGGACAAGATCT
>CAMLEQ010000548.1 GCA_946479015.1 uncultured Gemmatimonadota bacterium
GGACGCGCGCGTGGTCGAGATCCTGCGCGCGTCCGGGAAGCCGTGGCTGCTCGTGGCGAACAAGGTGGATGATCCGTCGTCCACCGATTTCTACGAGTTCTACTCGCTCGGCGCGGGAGATCCGATCCCCGTTTCGGCGATCAACGGCAAGGGGTCCGGCGATCTGCTCGACGCGGTGGTCGAGCGCTTTCCGTCCGTTCCGGCGGAGGAGGCGGACGCGCTGCGCATCGCCGTCATCGGCCGCCCGAACGTGGGCAAGTCGTCGCTCGTGAATCGCCTGCTCGGCGAGGAGCGGTTGGTCGTCTCCGATGTGGCCGGGACGACGCGCGACGCCATCGACACGCCGATGCGCTATCACGACCGCAGCCTCGTGTTCGTCGACACCGCGGGGCTGCGACGGCAGTCGAAGGTGGACGAGGGGATCGAGTTCTACTCCACGCTGCGCTCGCGGCGCGCCATCGAGCGCGCGGACATCTGCGTGCTCGTGATCGACGCCACCGAGGGGCTGGAGAACCAGGACCTCAAGATCGCCACGCTCGCCTGGGAGCACGGCACCGGCCTGGTGGTGGTCGTGAACAAGTGGGACCTCAAGGAGAAGGACGACAAGACCGCCGCCCACTTCCAGAAGGAGGCGGGGGAGAAGGCGCCCTTCCTCAAGTTCGTCCCGTTCCTGTTCACCTCCGCGCTCACGGGGCAGCGCGTCACGCGGCTGCTCGACGTGGTGCTCGAGGTGGACGACGAGCGGCACAAGCGCATCAACACCTCGCAGGTGAACACCCGCCTCGAGGAGCTGCTCACGCGCCGGCAGCCGCCGCAGGCGGCGGGGCGCGAGGTGAAGCTCCTGTACGCCACGCAGGTGGAGGTCGCGCCCCCCACCATCGCCGTCTTCGGCAACCACCCCGAGCTCGTCCAGGAGCACTACGTGCGCTACCTGCACAACGGCTTCCGCGAAGCGTGGGGATTCACCGGCAACCCGCTGCGCATCGTCCTCCGGAGGCGAGCCGCCTAGATGCCACCGATTCTCGGGCTGGTGATCTCCTACCTGCTCGGCTCCATCCCATCGGCGTACATCGCCGGACGGTTGTTCCGCGGCATCGATCTCCGCCAGCACGGCTCGGGGAATCTGGGCGCCACGAACGTGTACCGCGTGATGGGAGCCCGGATCGCCTCGCTCGTGATGGCGTTCGACGTCGCCAAGGGAGCCGTGCCGGTGCTCCTGCTGCCGGGGCTCACCGCGAGCCCGTACCGCGCCCACTGGGCGCTGGCGTACGGGCTCGCGGCGATCCTCGGCCACGTGCGCTCCGTGTACTTTCTCTGGCGGTCCGGCGGGAAGGGGGTGGCCACGGCCGCTGGCGTGTTCCTCGCGCTGGCGCCCATCGCCACCCTGGTCGCGTTCGTGATCTGGGGCGCGGTGCTGTGGGGGAGCGGGTACGTGTCGCTCGCCTCGCTGTGCGCGGCGGTGGCGCTGCCGCTCGGCGTGGCCGTCACCGAGGGAGCGCGGTCGCCGGTGCTCGCCGCGAGCGTGCTCGTGTGCCTGTTCGTGTTCTGGACGCACCGCGCGAACATCGGCCGGCTGCGGCGGGGGGAGGAGCACCGGTTCGGCCGGAAGAAACCCGCCGTCTGATGCGCTGCGCGGTGATCGGGGCCGGCGCGTGGGGGACGGCCCTCGCGGACCTGCTCGCGCGGAACGACCACGACGTGACCCTGTGGGCCTACGAGCCCGACGTGGCCGAGGCGGTGAACGGGCGTCACGCGAATCCGCGCTTCCTCGCCGGCGCCTCGCTCGACCCGCGCCTGCGGGCGACCACGGACATTCGGAGCGCCGCGCACGGCGCCGAGCTGCTCACGTACGCCGCGCCGTCGCACGTCCTGCGCGACATCGTGCGCGCGAGCGCCGGCGCCGTGGCGCCGCGGGCGCGGCTGGTCGTGGCCACCAAGGGGATCGAGCGCGGCTCGCTCATGGTGATGACGGACGTCGTGGCCGAGGAGCTGCCCGGACGTCCGGTGGTCGCGCTCTCCGGGCCGAGCTTCGCCGCCGAGGTGGCGGCGCGGCAGCCCAGCGCGGTGGTGGCCGCGTCCTCCGATGCCGGAGCGGCGCGCGAGGCGCAGCACGCGTTCAGCGGCGAGTCGTTCCGCGTGTACACGCACGATGACGTGATGGGCGTGGAGCTCGGGGGCGCGTTGAAGAACGTGATCGCCGTGGCGACGGGGATGGCCGAGGGACTCGGGCTGGGCTACAACCCGCGCGCGGCGCTGATCACGCGGGGGCTCGCCGAGATCACGCGGCTCGGCGTCGCACTGGGGGCGTCGCCCTCCACCTTCGCCGGTCTCGCCGGCGTGGGGGATCTCGTGCTCACGTGCACCGGAGCGCTCAGTCGCAACCGTGCCCTCGGCATGGACATCGCGAAGGGCGCCTCGCTCGAGCAGCTCCTCGCCGCGCGCGAGACCGTGGCGGAAGGGGTCGTGACCACCCAGAGCGCGCACGCGATGGCGGCGCGGGAGGGGATCGAGATGCCGATTGTCACAGCCGTGTACCGCATCCTGTTCGAGGGGCAGTCGCCGCGGGCCGCCATCGGCGAGCTCATGGCGCGCGAGCTGCGCCCGGAGCGCGACCCATGAGCGCTGCCGAGCCCGTCCAGGAGTTCTTCTCGATCGGCGAGGTGTGCGAGCTCACCGGGCTGAAGCCGCACGTCCTCCGCTACTGGGAGAGCCAGTTCCGCTTCCTCAACCCGG
>CAMLEQ010000549.1 GCA_946479015.1 uncultured Gemmatimonadota bacterium
CCGCCGCGCGGTCCGATCGACCTGGTCGTCGCCGACAACGTGGACTACTCGAACGGCTTCACGACGCCGTTCCCGACCAACCGCATCATCGTCTACGCCCACCCGCCGCTCGACCTCCCCTCGCTCCGCTTCTACGATGACTGGCTGTCGCTCGTGATCACGCACGAGCTGACGCACGTCTTCCATCTCGACCGCACGCGCGGCTGGTGGCGCGTGGCGCAGAAGGTATTCGGCCGCGCGCCGGTGCTCTTCCCGAACCTGTACGATCCGGCGTGGATCACCGAGGGACTCGCCACCTACTACGAGAGCGACGTCACCGGCGCGGGGCGCGTGGAGGGGACCTACGAGCGGATGCTCGTGGAGGCGAACGTGGAGGACGGAGGACTTCTCCCGTTCGACCGGTGGAACCTGGTGAGCACCCGCTATCCCGGCGGGGACATCGCGTACGGCTACGGGTCCCTCTTCTTCGACTTCCTGGCCCGCACGCGCGGCCGCGATCGCGTGCGCGACTTCGTGGAGCGCTCGAGCGGCGCGACCATTCCCTTCCTGCTGAACCGCCAGGCCAGGGCGGCGTTCGGTGTCTCCTTCAGCGACGGCTGGCGCGAGTGGCGCGACTCGCTCCGCGCGCACAGCCTGGCACCGCGCCCCGCGCTCGCCGGGTGGCGCGACCTCTCGCGCGGCGGGCACGTGGCCGTGTTCCCCCGCTGGAGCGGGGACAGCGCCGTGCTCTTCGCGGGGAGCGACTGGAAGTCCTCCCCCGCCGCCTGGCGCGCGGACACCGCGGGGCGGGTCGATCGCATCGGGCGGCGCAACGACGCCGAGGAGAACGTCCCGCTCCCCGATGGGTCCATCGTGTTCTCGCAGCTCGACCTCACCGATCCCTACCACGTGCGGAGCGACCTGTGGGTGCAGCGCGGCGGGGCGCAGCGCCGCCTGACGAGCGGCGCCCGGCTCGCCCAGCCCGACGCGCGCGCCGACGGCGCGATCGTGGCCGTGCACTTCGCCCCCGCCACCACGCAGCTCGTGCGCGTGAGCCCGGACGGCCGGCGTGTGACTCCCATCGTCCCCGCTTCCCCCGACACGCAGTGGGCGGAGCCGCGCTGGTCACCGCGCGGTGACATGATCGCCGCCACGCGCTGGACGCGCGGCGGCTTCGCGGATGTGGTGGTGCTCGACACCCTCGGGCGCGTGCTCCGCGCGTTCGAGCACGACCGCGCCTTCGACGGCTCCCCCGCGTGGACGCCGGACGGCGCGCACGTCATCTTCGCCTCCGACCGCACGGGGATCACCGACCTGTACATCGCCACCGTCGGCGACTCCGCCCCGCCGCGCCGCATCTCGCGCGCGACCACGGGAGTGTTCTACCCCGACGTCTCTCCCGACGGGCGCACCCTCGCCGCCGCGCGCTACGACGCCGAGGGGTGGCACGTGGGGATCGCGCCGCTCGACACCACCGGCGCCGAGCCCACCCCACTCGATGCCGGGTTCGCCGACGATCCGCTGCCGCCGTCCGGGCGGAGCGGCGCCCCCGAGCGCGGCTACTCGCCGTGGGGAGCGCTCCTGCCTCACTACTGGCTCCCGATCGCCGGGCAGACCACCACCGGCGGCTACTCCGTGGGCGCGTTCACCTCCGGGAGCGACGTGGTGGGGCGCCACGCGTGGTTCGCGCAGCTGCTGCTCGACCCGCGCGACGGCGAGCACACCTTCGACGCCACCTATCGGTATGCGGGGCTCGGCCAGCCGGTGGTGAGCGCCGGCGCCACCCAGTTCTGGGACCGGCAGGGGCTCGTGGACACCTCGGGCGCGCTCGTGGGAGATCTGCTGCGCCGCACGCAGCAGTACTCCGTGAGCTTCGGCGTGAGCCGCCCACGCGTGCGCACGAGCGCGTTCGCGTCCATCGGCGGGGAGCTCGAGCTGCGCCGCTACACCACCGACCCCGCGCCGCTCATCGGGCGGCTCGCCGACTACTACGCGTCCGGGCCGCGCTACTGGTCGATCATCGCGACCAGCGGGTGGTCGAACGTGCAGCGCCCGCCGCTCGCGATCTCCCCCGAGGACGGGATCTCCCTCGCCGCCACCGGGCGCGTGCGCTGGCTCGAGGGGGCGAGCGGGGTGCAGTCGCGCAGTCTCAGCGCCACGCTGAACGCGTACAAGAGCGTGGATGTGGGGGCGTGGGCGCACCACGTGATCGCCGCGCGCGTGGCGTCCGGCACCGCGAGCGGTGCCGATCCCGGCGAGTTCGACGTCGGCGGCTCCAGCGGCACGCCCACGTCGATCTTTCCCGGCTTCACCCTCGGCGCGCACCACACCTTCGCCGTGCGCGGCTTCCCATCCGGCGCGCGCAGCGGGAGCGACGTGCTCACCGGCTCCCTCGAGTGGCGCGCTCCGCTCGGCCACCCGCGCCGCGGCCTCGGCTTCTGGCCGCTCTTCCTCGACCGCACCTCGCTCAGCCTCTTCGGCGATGGCGGCACCGCCTGGCACGCCACCGACGCGCGCGGCTTCGGCGACTGGCTCGCCTCCGTCGGTGCCGAGCTCGACCTCGACGCGGGCCTCCAGTACGACGCCCCCTACCGCCTCAGGCTCGGCGTGGCGGTGCCGGTGGTGAACAACTCCGTGCGTGAGACGGCTGCGGTCGGGATGTACTTTCAGATCGGATACGCGTTTTGATAGGGGTCAGGGGCCGGGGGCTGGGGGCCAGGGGGGAACAGCGGGGTTGGAGGGAAGCGGGAC
>CAMLEQ010000550.1 GCA_946479015.1 uncultured Gemmatimonadota bacterium
CCGTTCCCCGGAGGCGAGGACATTTCCAGCTTCGGCACGCCGGGATCCCCCGCCCCGTATGGGGCGTGGGGGGGGGTCCCCAGGAGCGGCCGCCCGCGGCCCGCGGGGTGCCGCGGCGCGCGCGCGCCCCCCACGACCATGGTGGAGCAGTTGGAATTCGTGATGATCGCCCCCGGCCACCCCCGCTCGGCACGCTGCCGCTCGAGGAGCGCCACGTGGTCCGGGTTCACCTCCGGCAGGAGGAGCGGGACGTCGGGCGCGAGCCGATGATTGCGGGCGTTGCTGAGCACGAAGCGCCCCGCGCGCGCGAACGCCATCTCCACCTCGCCGGCCACGCCGGCGTCGAGCGCGGAGAAGACCACCGGCGCGCGCACCTGCGCGGGGTCGCACGGGAGCACCCGGCACCCCGCGACGGACGCGGGGAGCGTCCCCTCCAGCCACGTGGCGGCGTCGGCGTACGGTTTCCCGGCTGAGCGCTCCGACGCGGCGAGCTCCGCGAGCTCGAACCAGGGGTGGTCGTGGAGCAGGCGCACGAAGGTCTGGCCGACGGCGCCGGTGGCGCCGAGAACGGCCACGGGGATGCGCACGCGCGGAGGGGCGACGGAGGTGGACATGAGTCAGGAGAGCAGGTCGCGCACGAGGCGCGCGTAGGTGGCGACGGCGTCGCGCAGCTCGCGGATGTCGATGTACTCGTCCGGCGTGTGCGCGACATGGATCGAGCCGGGCCCGAAGAGCAGCGGCGTCCCCCACCGGTCGAGGAGCGGGATGTCGGTGGTGTACGCGACGGGCGCCGCTGGAAAGCCCGGGATGGTGTGGAAGCGCTGCGCCGGGATGTACGATCCGTACTCGATCTGCGCTCGCCCATCCACCCAACGCTCCACAAGACGCCTGACCTCCCCCACATCCCCTACGAGGCGGAACATGAGCTCCGCTTCGGCGCGATCGGGGATCACGTTCGCCTCGGTGCCGGCCCTGATGGTCCCGACGTTCACCGTGGTCGCACCGAGCAGCGGATCGGAGGGGAGCTCGAGGTCGCGGAGCGTGGGGAGGAGCTCGAGCATGGGGGTGATCGCGGAGCGTCCGAGCTCCGGATAAGCGGAGTGCGCGGCGCGGCCGTTGGTGCGGAGCATGACGCGCAACGAGCCCTTGGCGCCGCTGGCGAGCTTACTCTCGGTGGGCTCGCCGTTGATGAGGAAGCGGCTGGTGGCGGGGAGGCGATTCGCGGCGCGGGCGCCGTCGGACCCCTTCTCCTCGCCGACCAGAAGGAGCAGATCCACGCGCTCCTCTCCGGCGCGGACGAGCTCATCGGCGGCGACCATCATGGCCGCCGCGATCCCCTTCGCGTCGCAGGCCCCCCGTCCGGCAAGGCGCTCTCCGGCGAGCGAGGGACGTATGAACGGGGGGACGGTGTCGAGGTGGGTGGAGAGGGTGACGCCCCCTCCGGCGCGAGAGGCCCAAACGTTTCCCCGTCCGGGAGTAACCTCCTGAACGGTTACGTTCCACCCTCTGGTGACGAGCCAGCGGGCGACGAAATCGACGACACGTCGTTCGTCGCCCGTGGGGGATTCGATGGCGATCAACTCAGCGGCCAGGGCGACGACGTCGGTCATGTCGCAACAACCTAGCCGGGCACGCGACGTAATGCCAACGGGGGTCGCGGGTTACATCGCTAGCTTCAGGCGGTTCGCCGGGGCGCCGATTCGGCGGAAATGATTGACACGAAGCGTTCCACCCCCTAAGTTTGTCTGCACCGAACAACTCCCGAACCTGCCACGACGTGGCGCTCAGAAAGGAAGTGAGATGGGAAGCAGTAATTCGTTGGCCAGCGCAGAGTTCGGCGGCTACCGAGGAGACTGGGTCTCGGAGGAGCTGGCGGCGGCGTGGGAGGCCGAGCCCCGCTGCGCGGAATGCGGGAAACCGGTGCGATCGGCGCTCGACGCGGCCCTGCTGGTGGGACCGAATCGGGTGGCTCACAAGGAGCGGTGCTTCATCCCGGCGCTCGTCCGGGGGAACCCGCACCTCAAACTGTTGACCGCGCGCGGGAGCGCGCAGGAGACGAACCAGCGGAACGAGTCCCCGGGTGAGGCGCGGGCGCGCACTCCCGGCGAGCGGGAAGTGCCCGGGCAGCGGGCAGCCGATGGCTGACCGTCGCGAGAAGGGCGTGGCGGCTCCCGAGCGGAGCGCCGCACCCGCTGGACGAAAGCGGTCGAAGGGCGCCGCTAGCGGCGTTGCCACGCGCTCCACCTCCGTGCGGGGAGCGGCGAAGATGGTGGCGCGGGCGGGGCGGAAGAGCGCCCCGGCTTCGAAGCGTGCCACCGGAGCGCGGCGAACCGGGACGGCGAGCGGCAACGGCACGAAGGCCGGCGCCAGAAACGGCGCCAAGCAGGGCGTGAGGAAACGCCAGCGAAGCGGCGCGACGACGCGCGCGAGCAAGGGCAAGGCGAGCAACGCGGGGAACGGCGCGAAGGGCGCGACGGCTCCCACGCAGCTCATGCGGATCCGAGCCCTCGACCCGCAGGCCACCTGCGGTCAGGGCACCACGGTTCTGCAGCTCTTTCGGGTGGATGACCTGCCCTTCGGAGACTACACCACCCACCTGGTCTTCTTCGACCGGCACGGGTGGTACTGCGAGCACGGCCGGGACTGTCCGGCGGTCGCCGCGGTCCGAAGGCACGAGAAGCACGTGACTCTGACGAGATAGGTTGGAC
>CAMLEQ010000551.1 GCA_946479015.1 uncultured Gemmatimonadota bacterium
GGCGGCGCTCGCTCGCGTCCATGACCGTCATCCTCGTGCGCTCACCGTGGTGGCGGCGGGGCTCGGGGCGTTCCTGGCCGTGCGCGCGGCGGCGCGGCTCGGGCTCCAGGCGGTGGCGCTCGCCGACGCCATGGGTGCCGAGGCGGCCCGGGCGGCCCCGGCCGCGGCGGTGGCTCTCCTGCTGGAGCGACACTGATGAGAGATCGGCATCGGACCGTGGTGAAGGTCGGGGGGGCGCTGCTCGCTCGCCCCGGAGCGCTCGAGAGTGCGTTGCGAGCGATCGAGAGCGCCGTCGCGCGCGGCGAGCAGGTGGTCGTGGTCCCCGGCGGCGGCCCGTTCGCCGACGCCGTCCGCGCCGTGGACGCATCCATCGGACTCGATCGCGATGCCGCGCATTGGATGGCCGTGCTGGCCATGAGCGAGTACGCGTATCTGATCGCGTCGCGCACCGCGCGCGCGCGACTCGTCGAGACGCCGGACGAGATCGCGCACGCGTTGCACGAGCGCACGATCCCCGTGCTCACCCCCTACCGCTGGCTCGTCGAGGAAGACCCGCTCCCCCACACGTGGGACGTGACGAGCGACAGCATCGCGGCGTGGGTGGCGGGGCGGCTCGGCGCGCCCCGGCTCGTGCTGGTGAAGCCCGTGGCTGGGGAGATGGCCACGCTCGTCGATCGCTATTTCGACAGGGCGCTCCCCCCGGGCGTGCGAGCGATCATCGCCGACGATGCCGGGCTCACCGAAGCGCTGCGCGCGGGGTGATCGCGGCCGAGCCGGCCGGCGCGCCGATCCGGTCGCCGGGCGAGCGCGTCTCTTCCGATCGGCCCGCCATCGCCGCGAGTGCGGCCACGCGCTCTCGGCTCACCCGTCCCGTGCGTCCGCCGTCGCACGCCGCGGTGCGCACGCCGGCGATGTCCGCGCCGAGCGATCGCGCCACGGAGAGATCCCCGCCGGCGAGCCCGCCGGCCAACGCCACCACGAGCGATGCCGCGTGCGCCGCGCCCACCCAGTCGGCCACCGCATCCTCGCGCATCACGTCGAACAGCGCGCCGCCATCCTTGCGCGCCGTATCGAGCAGCACGCCCATGGCGCCGGCGCGCGCGGCGATGTCGACGATCCGCGAGGGAGACACCGCGCCAACGCGGACCGCGTCGGCGTAGGCTACCGCCACCACCTCCGCGTCCCCACCGGCCGATCGGACGCCGCGCACCGCCGCGCGCAGGAGCGCCTCCACGCGCGCATCATCATCCGTCCCCGCGAAGCCGACCTTCACGTAGGCGATCCGTGCCGAGGCGGCATCGCGCGCCGCCCCCTCCACCTCGCTCGCGCTTCGCGCATCGCCCAGCGCCGCGCTCATCGGACGCGCTCCCCCCACCACCGCCGCGATCGCGCGCAGCGCCGCGCCGTCCACCGCGCCGAGTGCGCCGCGTGTCGGATCCTTCGCATCGATCACATCCGCGCCTCCATCGAGCGCCGCGCGAGCTTCCATCGCATCCGCCACACTCACCAGCAGCCGCATCCCCTGCCCCCTTGTGAGCATCCGTCGCCAGGCTATGTTAGCCCACTCGGTTTCACTATCGCGTACGTCGGCGGGGGAGGCAACCGGTTGGACGATCGCACAGCGGGCGGCAGGCACTCGCCGGACGGCGCGGGCGCGCTCGCCGGATCGGTCGCGGTCGTCACCGGCGCATCGACGGGGATCGGGCGCGCCATCGCGCTCGCCTTGGCGCGCGAGGGCGCCGACGTCGCGCTCACCTACCGCTCCGAGCAGGCGACGGCGCGCGTGGTGGCCGATGAGATCCGCGCGCTGTCGCGGCGCGCCGAGGTGTTCCGCATGGAGCTGGCCGACGCCGCATCCATCGAGGCACTCGGCCGCGATGCCCGCGATGCCTTCGGCCGGGTGGACATCTGGGTCAACAACGCCGGCGCGGACATCCTCACCGGCGCCGCGGCGCAGCTCTCCGACCTCGAGAAGCTCGACCGTCTCCTCATGGAAGATCTCCGCGGCACCGTGCTCGCCTCGTGGGAGGCGGCGCGGCTGATGCGCGCGCAGCCGGCTGGCGGAGTCATCCTCAACGTGAGCTGGGATCACGTGGTCACCGGGATGGCCGGCAGGAATCCGCAGATGTTCAGCGCCGCCAAGGGGGGGATCCTGAGCTTCAGCAAGTCGCTCGCGCGGTCCGTGGCCCCGACCGTGCGGGTGAACATCCTCGCCCCGGGATGGATCGAGACCGAGTTCGGCAGCGGCCTGAACGAACGATTCTACCGTCAGGTGGCCGAGTCCACGCCGCTCGGGCGGTGGGGAACGCCCGACGACGTGGCGCGCGCCGCCGTCTTCCTGGCCTCGCGCGACGCCGCGTTCCTCACCGGCCAGGTGTTGTTCGTCGGCGGCGGCATCGTCATGTGACGCGGCGCGCCGCCGGTGGCGTGACCGCATCGCTCTCACCCGGAAGGAGCACTCCCATGTCCGTGAAGGAACCCACGTACGACGACGCCAGGATCGCCGAGAAGCTGAAGGAGCTTCCGGGCTGGTACTACGAGGACGGTTGGATCCGCCGCCAGTACAAGACCGACGGCTGGCCCACCACGCTCATGCTCGTGAACGCGATCGGCTATCTCGCCGAGGCGGCCTACCACCACCCCGACCTCACCGTGACGTGGGCGAAGGTGTGGGTGAAGCTGCAGACGCACAGCGCCGGCGGGATC
>CAMLEQ010000552.1 GCA_946479015.1 uncultured Gemmatimonadota bacterium
TGCTGGGGTTTGGGGGGGTGTTGGGGGGGGGGGGGGGGGGGGCCCCCCCCCCCCCACACCTGTTTTGGGGCCCCCCCCCCCGGGCGGGCCCCCCGCGGTCCTCTCCCGATTCCCGATTCCCCAGTCCCGAGTCCCTTGCGCTTCCCGCTTCCCGCTTCCCGCGTCACTGATTGTCCCTCACGAACACCCGCACCGAATCCCCGATCAGCGCTGTCACCACGAACGTCGCGCCCCCGGGGCCGGTGGTGGTGCCGGCGGTGATGGCGGCGGTGGCGAAGGAGAGGCTGTCGGGCGCGGTCGGGGTGGTGATGGTGTGACCGCGGTCGCGCGTCTCGTGCAGACCGCTGCGCGCCGAGTCGCCCGCCGAGAGCCCGCCGCCGAAGATCAGGTGCGTGGTGTCCGCGGGATCGATCCAGATCGCGCGCACGTACGTGTACGCGCCCGCTCGTCCATCGCTCTCGTTCCCCTTCCAGATCCAGTCGAAGTCGTTCACGCCGTGTACGGCGATGAGGCCACCCTCGAGCCCCACGTACACCGTCCCCGAGTCCGACGCGAGGCTCGCGAAGCCGTTCGGGCGCCGGTTGCCGATCCCCCGGTCGAGATCGCTCCCCACGAGGAACGTGCGCGAGCCCAGGATGCTCGAGTCCGCGGTCGAGATGTCGAACCGCCCCACCCACGCGCGGTCGAGCGGCGCCTCGCACCCCTGGTAGAGCGAGCTCCGGTCCCACGGCGGCACGTGCACGTGGCACGGGGTGCCGAACGCGTCCACCGTTCCCACCACGAAGCTCCAGGTGAAACCGCCGTCGAGCGAGCGCGCGATGCTCACGCCCGACATGTTCGCGTACAGCACGGGCTGCAACCCGGTGCTCTCCGCGGGCTGCACGGCGAGGTCGAACATCGGCGCGTACTGCTGGCCGAGATCCCAGAACAATCCCTCGCCGCTCCCCGTCCAGTTCCGTCCCCCGTCGTCCGATCGGTAGAAGGGGAACGCCCCGGCGACGCCTGTCGGGTCCGCGCCGGCGAGCACGGTGGACTGCGCGCCGGGCATGTCGCGCAGCACCTGCACGTGCACCCCGTTCAGGCCGCTGCGCGTCCACGCCCCGCTGCCGGCGAGCGGATGCCGCCACACGCCGTCCGTCGTCCCCACCAGCACGTCGCTTCCCGACACGACCACCGCCTCGCCGGAGGACACGCCGGGGATCGCGCCGAGATCGCGCCACTCGGGCTGCGCGGGTGGCGGCGGGGGCGGCGGAGGCGGCTGTGGCTGCGGCCCCGGCTGTCCCTCCGGGGGAGTGACGCGATCTCCACCGCAGCCGCCGAGCGCGGCGGTGGCGAGCAAGAGCACGGTGAGGAGGCGACGGCGATTCGTTGGCATGGACCGTGGGGGTGGCGCGGACGGCATCCGCCAAGGAGGGGGATGCGGAAGCGTGTGGCGGGTGCAAGCGCGAGTCCACTCACGCTGCCTGGCGGGAAATTCCCGATGCGACGCCACGCATCGCTCCGACGAGCGGACGCACGGCGAGCTCAGCCCGACCGCCAGCGGCGGGTGAAGAGGGAGTGAAGGGGCACCCTCCCGTCCGGAATCTCTCGGCGTGGTGGCGGAGGGCCAGTAGTCAGGCATGACGAGGCGGCGCACACGCGAGATCGCTTGGTGCCGGCACACGCGCCGCCGCTCTCGCCGATGCACTGCCGTTTCCTGACGCTCGAGGGCAACGGCGCGATGCGGGAGAAGCGGACGCGGCCGCACAAAAAAACATGTGACCCCCTGGCCTTCTTCTTGCCGGACCCTACCTTGATATCGAGCGCTGTTCACTCGGTCGCGGCACGCGTCCGCGTGCCGCCTCGATTCTCATCGGGCGATGTGCCGTGGACAAACTCCCACGCACCAGCCGCCTCGTCGCGGGGCCGACTGCGCTGACGACGAACGATCCCGTGGCCGCACCATCTCCTCCGGTGCTCGCCACGCTCCAGCGCGCGCCCTACCTCCACACAACGGATTCCCCAGCCTCGTCGGTCGCGATCCGCGCGCACCGCCGGGGATCGCTCGTCGATGCGTTCACCGTTGGAGGGTGCTGCCATGAGACTCACGCCACGTTGGAGCTCGCCGTCGGTCCGTCGTCTGGCCCGGGTGCTGGCCACCTCGGCCCTGGTCATCGCGCCGCTCGCGGGCGCGCACGCCCAGGACACCACCCAGACCGGCTCGGTGGCCGGCCGCGTCACCGATGATCAGGGCGCGCCGCTCGCGAGCGTCCAGGTGTTCGTCGAGGGCACCGCGCTCGGCGCGGTGACGCAGCCCGATGGCCAGTACGCCATCGCCCGCGTCCCCGCCGGCTCGCACTCGATCCGCGCGCGACTGATCGGATACCGTAGTCAGGTGGCCACCGTCGCGATCACGCCGGGCACGCGCGCCACGCAGAACTTCACGATGCCGCGCGACCCGCTGCAGCTCCAGTCGGTGGTCGTCACCGGCACGCAGACCCCGCGCACGAACCTCGAGGCGAGCGTCGCCGTCACCACGCTCTCGCCGCAGGAGATCGAGCAGGCGGCCCCGCGCAGCACCACCGAGATGCTGCGCTACGTGCCGGGCTTCACCCGCGTGGAGAGCTCCGGCGGCGAGGTGAACCAGAACATCAGCATGCGCGGCGTGCTCGGCGTGGAGTACGTGATGTTCATGGAGGACGGGCTCCCCG
>CAMLEQ010000553.1 GCA_946479015.1 uncultured Gemmatimonadota bacterium
CGCCGACGAGTACCTCGAGGGGACGATCACCAAGACGCAGAACGGCTACAAGCTCGACTCGCGCATGGTGCTCACGCGCGACAACAGCATGGTGCAGCCCCTCCCGCCGGTGGAGGGGAACAAGGTCGGCGATCTCGCGAAGCAGGTCTCCAAGGAAGTGCAGGAGGCGCGCAAGCAGCTCGACGACGAGCGGAAGTGCGAGCTCGCGATCCGCGACGGCAAGCCGCAGGACGCCGTCACGGCGGCCCGAGCCGCCATCGCCGCCTACCCGCAGTCCACGATCGGGCGCGTCTGTCTGGCGAACGCGTATCTCGCGCTGAAGCAGCCCCCCGATTCGATCATCGGCGTGACGTCGAAGGTCATCCAGATCGATCCGAAGAACAAGCCGGCGCTCGCCATCGCGGCGGATGCGTACAAGGCCAAGTACGACCAGACGAAGGACACCACGGCGCTCGACCAGGCGGTGGACACCTGGGCGGCGATGCTCGCGGCCGATCCGAAGAACGTGAAGCTCGTGCAGGACGTCACGGAGAAGATCGCCGCGTCGGGGCGCGCCGCTCGCGCGAAGCCGATCATCGTCCAGGCGGTGAAGGACAACCCCGGTGACCCGTCGCTCATCCACCTCGAGTGGCTGATCCTCCAGGCCACCAAGGACTACGGCCAGGCGACGCAGGTGGGCGAGGAGATGGTGAAGAGCGACACCGCCGCCGCGGACACCACGTTCTTCGTCCGGCAAGCGGCGCTCTTCGCGCTCGACAGCCAGCCGCAGAAGGCCGCCGAGACGGCCGCCCGCGGCGTCGCGAAGTTCCCGAACAGCGCGTCGCTCTGGGCGCTGAACTCGCACCTCCAGCACCTGGCCGGCCAGGAGCCGCAGGCGATCGAGGCGGCGAACAAGGCGATCGCGCTGAACCCCAAGGTCGAGCACGGGTGGCTCTACAAGGCGCAGGCACAGATCGCCATGAACCAGCTCGACAGCGCGCTCGCGTCGCTCCGCGGTGCGGCCGCCAACGGCGAGGACCAGGCGACGGTGGGGCAGATGGTGCTGGCGCTCGGTGGGCAGGCGTACAAGCGGGCGGACTCCGTCAAGCCGCCGGCGATCGAGCCGTTCCAGCAGGCGATGTCGATCTTCCAGCTCGCCGACAGCCTCTCGCCGAACAACCCGCAGGTGAAGTTCTATCTCGGCGTGTCCGCTTTCCGCGTGGGCGACATCGCGGTGCGGGCCAACCAGACCGCGAAGAAGTGCGACCAGGCGAAGCTGGCGCAGGACTCCTTCCTCACGGCGCAGATGAACATCGCGGCCGGCGGCAAGGTGGATCCGAGCACGGCACAGCAGCTCCTCGGCGCGCTGCAGCAGTACCAGCCGGCGGTGGAGTCGCAGGTCAAACGATTCTGCAAGGGGAAGTGACCGCGCCACCGCGGTGATCGATGCGCGCCCCCCGGAGTGCACTCCGGGGGGCGCGCTCGCGTTCACCCCTCTTCGTCGTCCCCGGGCAGGTGCGGCAGGTGCGCCAGCACGTCCAGCGGCCGGGCGCGGTACCGGAGCGTGGTCGCCGTGATCGGCTCGCCATCCAGGTTCACCGCCAGCTCCCGCTCGGCGACCACGGCGAGCGACGGGAGCTGCGCGTAGTGCACCCCCGGCTCCCCCACGTGCTCCCCCCGGCGCAGCTTGAGCAGCAGCCGCGCGAAGCGCTTGAGGGGCATCGCCTCCACGATGCACACGTCGAGCAGCCCGTCGGCGATGCTGGCGCGCGGCGCCACGAGCGCGCCCCCGCCGGCGCACCGCGCGTTGCCGACGGCGAAGAGCAGGAAGTCGCACTCGAGGCGGAAGCCGGGCGCGGAGAAGCGCGCGCGCGACGGCTCGAGCGCGCCGAGCTTCCGTGCCCCGGTGATCGCGTACGCGAGCGGCCCGAGCGACGCCTTCGCCTCCGTGGGCGTCTCGGCGGTGGCTTCGGCGCCCACGCCGCCGCTCGACACGTTCAGGAAGCGGCGGCCGTTCAGCGTGCCGGCATCGATCGGCACGGGCTTGCGTCGCAGTATACAATCCATGGCATGGTCCGGATCATCGGGGATGCCCACCTGCCGCGCGAAGTCGTTCGCCGTTCCCACGGGGATGATGCCGAGCGGGACTCGGCTCCCGGCGAGGCCGTTCAGCACCTCGTTCACCGTGCCGTCGCCGCCGAGCGCGACCACCGCGTCCACGCGGCGCCGGGCCCCCGCGCGCGCGAAGCGGACGCCGTCTCCCTGCTCCCACGTCACGCGCACGTCCACCTCGTGCCCTTTCTCTCGCACCCACGACACGAGATGCCGCAGCGCGGGCTGCGCGGCGCGCTCGCCGTGCATGACGAACAGGTATCGCTTCCCCGGCATGCGTCGCATCATCGAGAGAGCAGGCAAGAGCTCGTGGCGGCGCCGGCGCCGCGCTTGACGCCCCGCGCGAGGCGAGGCTAGAATGCGTCCCCCGCAGTCGTCCGGCAGCGAATGGGGGAGCGCATATCACGTTCCCGTGCTCGCGCCGGAGGTGCTCGCGCTCCTCGATGGCGCGCGAGATGTCCTCGACGGCACGCTCGGCGGCGGTGGTGACGCGCGGGCCCGGCGAGGGCAGGGCGGGGGCGGGTGCGCGCGCGGTCGCGGTACCGTAGCGGACCCCGCCCCCGC
>CAMLEQ010000554.1 GCA_946479015.1 uncultured Gemmatimonadota bacterium
CCCTGGCGCTCGGCGCGCTGGAAGAGCCCCTCGCTCACGTGATACAGCGCCGTGATGCTGTCGTCCAGGGTCGGAAGCCGTTTGAGCGCGCGCCCGAGGATGCGCAATGCGCGCTCCGTCTCCTGTCGCTCCAGCAGAGTCGCCGCCACCTGCACCCCCTGCCGGGCGCGCTCGGCGGTGAGGTCGCCGTCGAACTCATCGGCGGCCGGCGCCACGGAGGCGGGTGGCGGCGCGGTGCTGGTCGGCGCGGGCTGCATCGCGCTCGCGTTCGACACCGGAGGCGCGCTGGCCGGCGTCGGTGCGGAGCGCTCGGGATTCGGGACGGCGCGCTTCGCGGCGACGGTCTTCGCCGAGTCGGTGCTCGCGCCCGACGCGGGGCGTTCCTGCTTGGCGTACTTCTCCACCGGGCGGGAAGGCTCCGCAACGCGCGGCGCGCTCGTGTCCGTCGTCGACGTCTCGCGTCCCGTCGCTCCGCCGCTTCCGCCCGCTTGCGGCGTCGTGCTGTCGGCCATCGCCACCACGTGCGCTCCGGGTGCGGCGGTGAGATCGCCGCCGCGCGAACGCTGCTGCCCGTAGACCATCCATGCGGTGACGCCGATCACCACCAGCCCCGCCGCGGCCCCGACGGGGACGAGCACGCCGCGCTTGCGCGGCACCGCGACCGGCGCGGAGGCGGCCGTGGCGGGCATCGCCGCGCCCGCCGGCGCGGCCGCGCTCCCGGTCGTCCCGCTTCCCGTCGTCGCGCTCGCCGCGGCGCCATGCGCCGCCGTCGGCGGCACCGTGGAGCCCACCACCTGCGTCCCCACGCGCGTGGCGCTCGCCGGCATCCCGTGCACCGCGCGCTCCATCTCGGCCGCGAACTCTCCCGCGCGCTGGTAGCGGTCTTCCGCGCGCCGTTGCAGCACGCGGTCGAGCACCGCCTGCACCGGCGGCGGCCACGACACGTCCGGGCGCATCTCCGCCAGCGTGCGCGGGCGATCCGTGAGCCGCATGATCATCGACTCCTGGATCGTCGTGCTGGGGAAGGGGAGCACCCCGGTCAGCATGTGGAAGGTGACCAGGCCCAGCGTGTACGTGTCGCTCCGCCCGTCGAGCTGGTCGCCGGAGAGCTGCTCGGGGGACATGTACTCCGGCGTCCCCACCACGAGCCCCGTCCGCGTCACCTTCTGCCCGTCGCCGTGCGCCGCCTTCGCGATCCCGAAGTCCACCACCTTCACCAGGTCCGACCCGTCGCGGTTCTTCGCGAGCATGATGTTGTCGGGCTTCAGGTCGCGGTGGACGATCCCGATGTCGTGCGCCGCGTCGAGCGCGTTCGCCACCTGGCGCGTGATGTCCGCCGCCCGCTCGGGGGCCAGCGCCCCCTCGCGCTCCATCACCTTCGTGAGCGACTCCCCCTCCACGTACTCCATGGCGAGGTAGATCAGCCCATCGGGGGTCTCGCCGAAATCGTAGATGCCGCAGACGTTGTTGTGCGAGATGCGGCTCGCGTTCGACGCCTCGCGGTTGAACCGGCCGATCGCCTCGGGGTCCTGCGACATCGACGGGTTCATCACCTTGATGGCGCTCTTGCGCCCCATCTTCACGTGCTCCGCGAGGTACACCTGCCCCATCCCCCCCTCGCCGAGCTTGCGCAGGATGTGATAGCGGTCGGCGAGCACCGACCCCACCAGCCCCCCGCCCACCGGCACGCGAAGCGTGGTGCCGTCCTTGGGGCAGAACATCACGTCCAGCTCGTACTCCGAGCCGCACTGCGGGCACGTCTTCTGAGGACTCACGCGCTCTCCAGCCGCAGAACCTGATCTCCCACCAGCACGCGCTGGCCGGGCTTCACCTGCCGGTCGCCGCGCACCGCCACCGCGATACCGTTCCGGCTGCCGAGGTCGTGTAGCACGAACTGTCCTTCCTCCTCGCGGATCTCCGCGTGCCGTCCGCTCATCGTCTGGTCGTACGGAAAGGTCCAGTCGCCGGTGTCACGCCCGATCGAGAGCGAGCGCCCCGCGCTCAGGTGGTGCGCGTCGCGCGTGCTCCCGTCGGCGCGGAGCTGAGCGATCACCGCCACATCGGGGCTCGGCGCGAGCGACCCGATGCGGCGCGTGCCGTCGGCCTCCGGCGGCAAGGGCCCGGGGTAGCCGAGCCGGCGGAACTGGAGCAGCTGCGACCCGAGCAGCAGGAGGTCGTCGTCCACCAGCACCTGCGGCGCGTCGAGGAACACCCAGGTGTGGTTGCACGACCCGAGGTCGCGCACCCACACCGCGCCGTCGCGCTGAATGATCTGCGCGTGGAGCGGGGAGAGGAAGACGTCGTCGGCGAACGCCACGTCGCACCCCGCGCGCCCCACCGTCATCTCCGGCTTCACGAGGGGGATCGTCTGCCGCACCTCGCCGTGCTCGTCGAGCACCGCGATGCGCGCGCCCGCGTCGCGGCGGCGCGCGTTGAACACCAGCGTGCGCGTCTCCGTCTCCGGCTTCTCCTCCGGCTGGTGCAGCGGCGCGCCGCAGGTGGAGCAGAAGGTGTCCGTCTCGCGCACCGTGCTGCCGCACGTGGCGCACGATGCCGCCGTGGTGAGGCGGCCGTCGGTGCGGCGCCCGCAGTGCGCGCAGAAGGGGAGCCCCGCTTCGATCGGGTTGCCGCACCAGCCGCAGTTCACCGTCGC
>CAMLEQ010000555.1 GCA_946479015.1 uncultured Gemmatimonadota bacterium
CCGTGAGCGAGCCGCTCACGCCGAGCGCGATCGGGTGCGACACGGTGGCGTCGAGCGCCGCGCGCGCGTAGTCGAAGGTGCCGGTCGCTCCCTCCCCGCGCGCGTCGAGCATCAGCCGCCACCCGTACGGATCCAGGCCGAACGCATCGCGCGCGCGGAGCGAGAGCCCCAGCGCCGTCGCGCGCTCGGCGCGCAGGTTGTCGATGAACTCGCTCCCGTGCAGCGCGTTCGGGAGCGACACCTGCGTCTCCACCGGCGCGTTCCCCTGCCGCTCGGCGAAGAGGCGCCACTCCACCGGCGCGCCGGCGAGCGAGTTCCCCAGCAGCTCCGCCCCCCAGCTCCGGAAGTAGAATCCCTCGTCGCGCCCGAGCACGAGCGCGGAGAGCGAGCTCCCCACGGAGAAGGGATCCCCCCAGTCGCCGGCGGAGGCGAGCCGGCGGTAGACGCCGATCCCCACCCACCGCGTGCCGGCGTTCCGGCGGAGCCGCAGCTCGGCGTTCGGCTCGAGGTCCGCCGTGCCGATGCGCGCGCTCGCGTCGCCCACGAGTCCCTCACCGAAGGTGCGCTCCACGAGCGCGCCGGCGGAGAGCCCCTCCACGCGGTTGTAGCGCAGCATCCCGCGATCGAGCCCGTAGTGCACGGTGGGCGGGAGCGGGTGCCACCCCGCCTGGAGCGACGGAGAGAGCTCCTTCACGAGCTGATCGCGCTCGCGCAGCCCGAACTCCTCCTCCCCCGGCGCGAAGATGGAGGGCGGCAGCTCCGGGGAGTGAGCGAGCATGGCGGTGTCGCATGGGATGCGGATCTCCGCGGGGACGGCGCCGTCGAACAGGCGCCGCCGCTCCACGAGCGTGTCGCCGGGCGCGCAGTCGAGCCCGCGCAGGTCGGGGTCATCGTCGTCGTGGTGCCCGTGCGCGCGCCGCGCGGCGCGCAGGCTGTCGCGGCGCGCGTGCATCCGCTCGCGGCGCGCCGAGTCGCTCTCCGCCTGCGACACGTCGATCGGCGGGAGGGAGTCGGTGCCGTTCACGCTCGCGTAGCGGTAGCTCGCCTCCATCGAGAATGGCGAGCGCATGATCCCCATGCGCGCGCGCCCCTCCACCGTCTCCAGCCGCGGCAGCCACCAGCGCTGCTCGTGCAGCCCGTACTCCACCGTGAACGCGTTCACCTCGGCGATCATCGGGAAGATGAGCGGGCGCACCGCGCGCGGCACGTCCTCGAACGCGTGCGGGTCGTCCTGCTCCACGTAGTGCACGATGTCCCACGGTGCGGCCGGGCGGTACACGGCGCGCACCAGGTGCGCGGAGGCGGCGTCGAACCAGAGCGAGCCCACGATCACATCGGGGCGCGGCTCGCGCGCGGTCACGAGGATCTCCCGCAGCCGGATCCGGCTCCCGTCGGGCATGCGGTACGACACCGAGTCGCCGGTGCGGTACTGGTAGTACGCCTCGGCGCCCGCGTCGAGCGGGTGGACGAAGATGCCGTGGTCGCGCTGCCCCACGCGCTGCACGCCGGCGAGGCGCATGAGCCCCTCGCGCCCGGGGAAGTACGGGATCAACTCGGCGTCGAGCATGTCGTCGAGCACGCGCACCCCCTGGAACGCCATCGGGAACGCGGCGCGCGCGCCGATCACGTCCACGCGCGCGCCGCTCCCCTGTCGCCAGCGCACGCGCGCCGCCTCCTCCGAGCGGAGGAGGAGCCGGTCGCGCCCGCCCTGCCGGAGCGCGATCCCCACGGTGAGCCGCTGCTTCGCCGTGGCGTCGTAGCTCAGGAGGGAGGAGTCCTGCGCCAGTCGCGCAGCGCGCGCGCGAGTCACGAGATCCCGCGCCACAGGGTCGTGATAGGCGGACGCGATCAGCGCCGGCGTGACGGGAATGCGCCGGCGCGCGCCCGCGGAGTCGGCGCGCATGACGGCGCTGTCGCCGTCGGCGCGCATCACGGCGCTGTCGGCCGGAGACGCCGAGTCGGGCGATGCCGGAGCGGCCGGGCGCGCGGGCACGGTCCCCTGCAGGGCCGCGAGCAGAGAGAGGGCGACGAGCATGCGGAGCCAGGGTCGGAGTGCGCCCTCCCCTACGCCGGCGGGCGCGCGTGGGTTTCGCCGGGGATTGCGCCGAGCCCGCCAGGCGCCTCGATTTCACGGCACTCCCTTCCACCCACGCGAGGAACGATGCGCCCTCTCCCCACGCTGCTCGCCACGCTCGCCTGCCTCTCCATCGCCCCCGGCCGCTCCGCCGCGCAGAGCGGCGGCGGTGCCCCGACGCTCGACTGGAACGCGCTCGGCGACGAGACCGTGAGCGTGCTGGCCGACTACCTGAAGGTGAACACCACCAACCCGCCGGGGCACGAGATCGATGGGATCCGCTACCTGCAGCGGATCCTCGAGCGCGAGGGCTTCGAGGTGCAGGTGCTCGACACCGGCGCCGCGGGGCTCGGGGCGGGGCGCGGCAACCTGTACGCGCGGCTCAGGGGGAACGGCAAGAAGAAGGCGATCGCGCTCGTCCACCACATCGACGTCGTCCCCGCCTCGCCGGCGTTCTGGAGCGTGCCCCCCTTCTCCGGCGAGATCCGCGACGGCTACCTGTGGGGGCGCGGCGCGCTCGACATGAAGGGAGAGGGGATCGTGCAGCTCATGGCGATGATCGCGCTGAAGCGGAGCGGC
>CAMLEQ010000556.1 GCA_946479015.1 uncultured Gemmatimonadota bacterium
TCCTCTCCCCGTCAGTCTCCCACACGCCACACGCGTTTCATGGTGGTCCAGCGACTAGGTCCTAGATCCCCCGCCTTCTTTCACCGTTGACACCGTGCTTCCCTCGACCCACATTCCTCGAACAATCACCCGCGGCGATTTCTAGCGATTGCGGCCGCGTTAAAAATTCCGCTAAACCGCTCGCGAGTACTGTCGAGACAGCCCGGGAGCGGACACCGCTCGCCGGGCTCGTTGCATCCGCGGCGGGCGCCACGCAGAGGATCTCGTCATGACCCGCGATTCCGCCGACTCCTTCGTGCTCTCCAGCGAGTCCGTGTCCGAGGGACACCCCGACAAGCTCGCCGACCGCATCAGCGATGCCGTGCTCGACCTGCACCTCGCACGCGACCCGCGCGCGCGGGTCGCGTGCGAGGTGCTCGTCACGCGCAACTTCGTGTGCATCGCCGGTGAGACGCGCTCGTCGGCGCGCGTGGAGCGCGAGGAGTTGGAGCAGCTCGCCCGGCGCGTGATCCTCGACACCGGCTACGACGGCTTCGATCCGCGCTTCGGCCACGAGAGCGCCGAGGTCGTGGTGCGGCTGCAGCCGCAGTCCGGGGAGATCGGGAGCGCCGTCGACGAGAAGGCGAGCGCCGAGCAGCAGGGGGCGGGCGACCAGGGGCTCATGTTCGGCTACGCCACGCGCGAGACGCCGTCGCTCATGCCCGCGCCGCTCACCTACGCGCACGCTCTCGTGGGCGAGCTCGCGCGCCTGCGCAAGCTCGGTGATGTGTCCTGGCTCCGCCCCGACGCGAAGTCGCAGGTCTCCATCCGGTACGAGGACGGCCGGCCGGCGGAGGTCACGCGCATCGTCATCTCCACGCAGCACGCGCCCGAGGTGTCGCAGGGCGCGATTCGCGAGTACGTGATCGACCGCGTGATCCCGGCCGTGGTCCCCGAGCCGCTGCTCTCGCGCGGCTGGCGCGACCAGGTGCTCGTGAATCCCTCGGGTGCGTTCAGCGAGGGGGGGCCGGCCACCGACACCGGGCTCACCGGCCGCAAGATCATCGTGGACACCTACGGCGGCGCCGCCCGTCATGGTGGCGGCGCGTTCAGCGGGAAGGATCCGTCGAAGGTGGACCGCTCCGCCGCGTACGCCGCGCGCTGGGTGGCGAAGAACATCGTGGCCGCGGGGCTCGCCGCGCGGTGCGAGGTGCAGGTGGCGTACGCGATCGGGGTGTGCGAGCCGGTGAGCATCATGGTGGAGACCTTCGGCACGTCCGCGCTCTCCCGCGCCGAGCTGGACGCGCGCGTGCGCGAGGCGTTCGACCTCACCCCGTTCGGGATCATCCGCGATCTCGAGCTGCTCCGCCCCATCTACTACGACACCGCGGCATACGGGCACTTCGGGCGGGAGCCGGGCGACGGCGCCGCCGCCGGCTTCACGTGGGAGCGTCCGTCGCGCGCCGCGGCGCTTCGCGGCGCGGGGCGCGAGGTGCCCCTGGCGGTCTGACGTGGATGTGGGGCTCCGGCACTTGCGAGCCTCGTGCGCTGGCTTCGTGATCCGTCCGGCATCCCGGGGTGCGGATGTCAGGGCGTGCACCGGGACGTCATCGTGAAGCGTCCACCCGTTTCCCCGATCGCGCGCCGCGTGGCGGCGGCGACGCTCCTCGCGCTCGCCGCCTGCCGCCGCGCGCCGGCCGTCGACGCGCACGGTGGCGACCCGCCGGCCGCAACCGGCGGCGCGGGGGTGGTGGTGCCGCTCCGTGCCCCTCCAGATTCCGAGATCCCCGACGGGCCACTCGGCGCCTCCATCCGTCGCGGGCGCGCGCTCCTCGCCGCGACCGCGGACTCCCTCCCCACGCACGTGCGCGCCCGCATGCGGTGCACGAGCTGCCACCTCGACGAGGGGCGGCGCGCGAACGCCATCCCGCTGGTGGGCGCGTACGCGCGCTATCCCGTCTACTCCGCGCGCAGCGGACGGATCTCCACCATCGAGGATCGGATCGACGATTGCTTCCTGCGCAGCATGAACGGCACCGCGCTCGATGCGCGGAGCGACGAGATGCGCGACATCACCGCCTGGCTCGCCTTCCTCTCGCGCGACGTGCCGGTGGGCGCCCGCGTGGCGGGGCAGGGGCTCGCTCCGCTCCCGCCGCGCACGGGCGACCGCACGCGCGGGAGCGCGATCTACGCCTCCACCTGCGCGCGCTGCCACGGCGCGGGGGGCGAAGGCACCGCCGTGGCCCCGCCGCTCTGGGGAGCGCGCTCCTTCAACATCGGCGCGGGGATGGCGCGGCTGCGCACCGCCGCGGCGTTCGTGCGTCGCAACATGCCCTTCGACCGCCCCGGCTCGCTCACCGATCAGCAGGCGTTCGACGTCGCCGCGTACCTCGTGTCGCGCCCGCGCCCCGACTTCGCCGGCAAGGAGAACGACTGGCCGCAAGGCGGCGCGCCCCCGGACGCGGCGTATCCGATCCGCGCGGGCCACCAGTAGGCTCTTGAGCGTGGCTGCGGGATCGAGCTGCTCGGCCGGGCGGCGCGCGGGCGCGTCGACCGGGCCGAGTTCCGCGCGAGCTCCTCGGCCGCAGTGGCGCGCGGGCGCGTTGGCTTAGCTCCGCTCGAGCTCCTCGGCCTCGGCGCCGGGGGCCATTCGCTTCGGCGGCGTGCG
>CAMLEQ010000557.1 GCA_946479015.1 uncultured Gemmatimonadota bacterium
GCGTTCGGCGCGCCGGAATCAGCATCCACCGTCGGCGCCCGGGGAGTCTCTTGCTACGCGCGGACGCCGCCGTCGCCACACCCCCGCGCCCCGCCCCGACGCTCCGCACCAGCCGCTCGGGCCGGCCACGGTGCGCCGGCCCGCGCGGCGCCGTGCGCCTCGCGCGCTCCGGAGTGCGCGATGCCCGGTGCGCGACGCACGCGGTGCGGACGCCCTCGGCGCGTCGCGCGGCGCCCGGCGCCTGGCGCGCGACGCTCGGCGCGCGCGACACTCGGCGCGTGGCGCAGGGAGAGGGGCAGGCGGCGGGGGCCGTTCGCGCAGGCGGCGTTCGCGCGTAGCAAGAGACCCCGCGCGCGCCGACGATCGAAGCTGACGTGGGCGCCCCGAACGCGCTGGCGCGCGCGGGGGCTCGCAGCGTGTAAGCGCGTACGCCGCCGAAGCGAATGGCCCCCGACGCCACGGCCGAGGAGCCCGAGCGGAACTCGCCCCGGCCGCGGAGCCCGACCGCGGAGCCCGACCGCGGAGCCCGACCGCGGTCTACGCCCCCGCCACCGGCGCCGGCTCGAACGTGAGCTGATCCGGGTAGCAGTACCCCCAGTCCTCTCCCGGCTCGAAGCTCCGGATGATCGGGTGCTCGGTCCGGTGGTAATGCTTCGTCGCGTGCTTGTTCGGCGACGAGTCGCAGCACCCCACGTGGCCACACGTGAGACACAGGCGCAGATGCACCCACCAGCTCCCCGTCTTCAGACATTCCTCGCATCCGTTCGGCGTGCGCGGCGTCACGTCGCGGATCTGGTCGAGATGCGTACAGACCCTGGGCATCGCTCCTCCTCCCCTCCTGAGTCGGTCCGGCCGGCGCACGGCAGTACGCTCGGTGTGGCGCTTTCCGCCAGCGCGGGTCACTCACGCGATGAACGCGCGGAGGCCCGCGGCGGTGTCAGCCTCGGGCGTGCGGTCGCCCCACCACTATTCCTTCCCCAGCACCAGGTGCACGCTCGTCCCCGCGAACGTGGCGTCCCCCACCAGCGCGTTCGTCCGCACCTGCAGCGGGATGCTCCGCAGGAGGACGTCGGCAGGCGTCTCGAGCTGCACCGTGGAGCCCTCCAGCGTCCACCGCCCGGTGAGGCTGTCATCGATCCCCTCGAGAGGGACCACGAGACGCCCATCGGCCGTCCCATCCTCCGCCAGCACGAGGTGCGCCGACGCGCCCTCGGACAACTGGTCGGTGGTGATGCCCCCCTCCGTGGTGGTGAAGGTGTCCGCGTCGTAGCTTCCGGCGACGACGAGCATGGAGGGGCCGGTGCTGTCGCTCCCTCCGCACGCGCCGGCGGACGCGACGAGCGCGGCGAGCGCGAGGATGGCCGCCACGCGGACGGCGCCGTTCGCGGACCGGTGCACGGATGACACTCCTGATCGAGAGTGCGAGCAGACGCCACGCCGCTGCCTGACGAGCGGCGGATGAGGAGGATCGTGATGTCGAAATTGCCTGTGAGCTCCACGCTGTCAAGCGCCACGGCGCTCTCCGCCGGACATCGTGGTGATGGGGGCACCGCATGACGCCGGAGGAGTTCCGCGAGCTCGGCCACCGCGTGGTGGACTGGATCGCCGATTACCGGGGCACGATCGCCGAGCGCCCGGTGATGGCGCGCACGGCGCCGGGAGAAGTGGCGGCCGCGCTCCCCGCGGAGCCGCCGGAGCGGGGCGAGCCGTTCGCGAACGTGCTCGCCGATCTCGAGCGCATCGTCCTGCCGGGGCTCACGCACTGGCAGCACCCGCGCTTCTTCGGATACTTCCCCTCCAACGCCTCGCTGGCCAGCGTGCTCGGCGATCTGCTCGGCACCGGGCTCGGCGTGCTCGGCCTCTCGTGGCAGGCGAGCCCCGCGCTCACGGAGGTGGAGGAGGTCGTCACCGACTGGGTGCGCCGCATGGTCGGCCTGGGCGATGCCTGGAGCGGCGTCATCCAGGACACCGCATCCACGAGCACCCTCGTGGCGCTCATCTGCGCGCGCGAGCGCGCCAGCGACTACTCGCTCGCGCGAGGCGGCCTCCAGCGCGTCGAGCGCCCGCTGGTGGTGTACGCCTCGGCGCACGCGCACAGCTCGGTGGAGAAGGCGGCGCTGCTCGCCGGATTCGGGCGCGAGCACCTGCGCCTCGTCCCGCACGACGAGCGCTTCGCCATGCGCGCGGACGCGCTGGCGGAGCTCGTGGCGCGCGACGCGCGCGACGGGCTCGCCCCCTGCGCCGTGGTGGCCACCACCGGCACCACCAGCACCACCGCCGTCGATCCCGTGCGCGCCATCGCCGCCGTCGCTCGCGAGCACGGGCTCTGGCTGCACGTCGATGCCGCGATGGCCGGCTCGGCGATGATCCTCCCCGAGTGCCGCTGGATGTGGGAGGGGATCGAGGGCGCGGACTCGATCGTGCTGAACCCGCACAAGTGGCTCGGCACGGCGTTCGACTGCTCGCTGTACTACGTGCGCGATCCGGAGCACCTGGTGCGCGTGATGTCCACCAATCCGAGCTACCTGCGCTCCGCGGCCGATGCCGAGGTGAAGAACCTGCGCGACTGGGGGCTGCCGCTGGGGCGGCGCTTCCGCGCGCTCAAGCTCTGGTGCCTGATCCGCGAGCAGGG
>CAMLEQ010000558.1 GCA_946479015.1 uncultured Gemmatimonadota bacterium
GCTGCCGCACGCTATTTCTTAATGAGTAGACCCCATATGTCCCCCACTCCGGGAAGCGAGCCGCCATGCCCACGCTGACGATCGATGGACGCCCGGTGACCGTCCCTCAGGGCGCCACGGTGCTCGACGCCGCCCGATCCCTGGGGATCGATGTCCCCACACTCTGCTGGTACCCGAAGCTCCCGATCGTCGGGAACTGTCGCATCTGCCTCGTCTCCATCGACGGGAGCGCCAAGCTCGTCCCGGCCTGCGCCACGCCGGCCGCCGACGGGCAGGTGGTGACCACCGAATCGGTGGCCGCGGTGGAGAATCGCAAGGGAGTGCTCTCGATGCTCCTCGAGCGATATCCGGTGGACGACATCCCCGCGGGAGGAGCCCGCAACGAGTTCGAGGCGCTGGTCCGGCGCTACGACGTCCCCACCACCAAGCGATCCTCCCTCCCGCTGCGCTCCGGCGATGAGCGCGAAGGCGACCCCCTCATCCAACACGACATGTCCACCTGCATCCTGTGCACGCGCTGCGTGCGCGCGTGCGCGGACATCCAGGTGGTGGGGGTGCTGGACGTGGCCGAGCGCGGCGAGCACGCGGAGATCGTCGTCGGCGCCGATGGGAACCCCGAGCACGCCGGCTGCACCTGGTGCGGCGAGTGCGTGCGCGTGTGCCCCACGGGGGCCATCCACGACATCATCCCGCTGGCGAAGATCAGGGCCGAATCGCTGGCGCAGCCCGAGCGGCAGGTGCGGAGCGTGTGCCCGTACTGCGGCGTGGGGTGCCAGATCGACCTCGAGGTGCGCGGGGACGACATCCAGCGCGTGCGCAGCCCATGGATCGAGGAGAACACGCCGAACGAGGGCTCCACCTGCGTGAAGGGGCGCTTCGGCTTCGACTTCGCCATGCACCGCGACCGCCTCGAGGCGCCGCTCATCCGGAAGGGATGGGTGAAGCGCGACGGCGCTTGGCGGTGGGAGCCGGACGCGGAGCAGGTGGAGCGCTGGGGACGCCGCGGCGGGCCGTGGCGGGTGATCGAGCAGGAAGCGAAGACGCGGAAGCGCCGGCCGAAGTTCAACCCGCTGCGCACGCTCCCGCTCGCCGATGGCGCGCTGGTGGATGGGCCGCTCGCCGACCCGCGCGATCGCGTCGCGACGCCGCGCGACTGGTACGAGCCGTTCCGGGAGGCGACGTGGGAGGAGGCGCTCGACCTCGCCGCATCGCAGCTCGTTCGGCTGCGCGACGAGCGCGGCCCCGACAGCGTCGCCGCGTTCTCCTCCGCCAAGTGCTCGAACGAGGAGAACTACCTGCTGCAGCGCCTGGTGCGCGCGGGGATCGGGACGAACAACATCGACCACTGCACGCGGCTCTGCCACTCGTCGTCGGTGAGCGCGATGCAGCGGGCGATGAACACGAGCGCCGCCTCCGGATCGATGCGCGAAGTGGAGCACGAGAGCGACGTCATCTTCATCCTCGGCGCCAACACGACCGAGTCGCACCCGGTGTTCGGCGCGGCGATCAAGCGGGCGCAGAAGCGCGGCGCCACGCTGATCGTGGCCGACCCGCGGCGCATCGAGCTCGCGCAGCGCGCCGACATCCACCTGCAGATGCTCCCCGGCACGGACGTCGCCCTGCTCAACGCGATGCTGCACCACGTGCTGGAGATGGGCCTCGAGGACCGCGAGTTCATCCGGACGCGCACGCACGGCTTCGATCGGGTGCGCGAGGCGGTGCGGCCGTACACGCCGGAGCGCGCGGAGACGATCACCGGGGTTCCGGCCGCCCTCATCCGGGCCGCCGCCGAGCGGTACGCGCGCGGCCCCCGCTCCGCCACGCTGTGGGCGATGGGGCTCACGCAGCACCACACGGGGACGGACATCGTCACCTCGCTGCTCAACCTGCTGCTCTGCTGCGGCATGATCGGGCGCTGGGGGGCGGCGATGATGCCGATCCGCGGGCAGAACAACGTGCAGGGCGCGAGCGACGTGGGCGCGATCCCGATGTCGTACACGGACTACCGTCCGGTGGACGATCCCGAGGCGCGGCACGAGTACGCCGAAGCATGGGGGGTCCCGGACGAGCGGCTGTCGCTCCGCCCCGGGCTCAAGGTGACGGAGATCGTGAAGGCGGGAAGCCCGGTGCGCGGGATGTTCATCATGGGAGAGAATCCCATCATCTCCGATCCGGACGTGGCGCACGCGGAGGCGTGGTTCCACGGCCTGGAGTTCCTGGCGGTCCAGGACCTCTTCCTCACGGAGACGGCGCGCTACGCGGACGTGGTGCTGCCCGGCGCCTCGTTCGCGGAGAAGACGGGGACGTTCGTGAACACCGAGCGGCGCATCCAGCTCGCGCACCGGGCGATCGGCTCGCCGGGCGCGGCGCGTCCCGACCTCGACATCCTGATCGAGCTGTCGAACCGCGTGGGGCTGCCGACGCCCTTCCGCAGCGCGAGCGACGTGATGGACGAGATCGCGCGGGTGACGCCGTCGTGGCGCGGCGTGTCGTACGACCGGCTGGCGGGCGGCGGGTTGCAATACCCGGTGCCGGACCGGACGCACCGGGGGACGGACTTCCTGTTCGCCGACGCGTTCCCGACCACCGACGGGCGCGCGACGCTCACGCCCGTGGAGTTCCTCCCG
>CAMLEQ010000559.1 GCA_946479015.1 uncultured Gemmatimonadota bacterium
GGGGGGGGGGGGCGCCCCCCCCCCCCCCCCCCCCCCCGGGCTGCCTCTCCCGAGTCCCGATTCCCGGTTCCCGAGTCCCGCGTCACCTACACCCCGACACCTCGTGCGTCCCCAGATCCAGCTCGCACGTCAGCTCCCCCACCTGGATCGGCACGGTCTCCGTGCCGTTGAAGGTCACCTGCACGCGACGCGTCACCGTGCGGGTGAGGTCGCGCGCGCCGCCGGTGGCGGTGAACAGCGTCGTGATCGCGTGCACCACCGTCCCGCTCTGCGGCCACGGATGCTCCGAGCGCGGCATCGCGAACGCCACCGCCGCTGCCGTGTCGTGCGCCGTGTAGTGGAAGTCGCGCGTGACGAGCGCCCGCACGTACGACGCGCTGTCCTCGCGCACCCCCACGCGGTTCCACACGTGCAGCACCGGCGTGCCGCTCCGGTCCACGAGCATCGTCGCCGTGTCCGCGCGGTTCACCCACACGGTCTTCGACGGGTCGGCGGTGGGGTGGAACGTGCCCGCCAACGTCACGCGGGTGTTCACCGAGTCGGTGGCCGCCGGATCCCACGCCGGAGCCGTCGCGTCCCCCTCCCAGAAGCGGATCTGGCGCTCGAGGTCGAGCCCGCGCCAGGTGGTCCGGTCGCAACTGTACCAGCCGTCCGCGTCCGGCCCGCCGCACGTCGCAGTCGTGGCACTCGTCAGGACGTCGGCGCTCACCCCCGCCGCCGGCGTCAGTCGCGCGCTCGCCCCGGCGGCTCCCTCGTCCTGGACCATAAGATCGACCGACGTCGCCACCGCATCGCCCGCATCGGCCGCGATCCCCATCTCGATCTCCGCGTCCGACACGGTGTCCCCCGGCCCCGTCGCCCGGTCGCCGCCGCACGCGGCGAGCGCGAGGGCCAGCATGCCGAAGCCGAGCGAACGGGTGAAGCTGCTGTGCGTCATGGAATCCTCTCGTCGTGAATGGATTGGAGCCACGGTGCCGCTGCCTGCGTCCGCCACGTGAGACGGCGGGGCGGAGACGGCGTTAAGGGCTCGGCGCCGAGAGGACGTGGTGCACAGCCGCTTGATTACGCGGTGCGCCGTGGATACATCTGCCACACACCTTCAGCCAACATCGCGTAAGTGAATACGCTACCGTTCGCTCGTACGAAGATCGTCTGCACGCTCGGCCCCTCCTCGGCGACGCCCGAGGCCATCCGCGCGCTCATGGAGGCCGGCCTCAACGTCGCGCGCATCAACTTCTCCCACGGCACGCACGAGGAGCACGCCGCCACCATCGCCACCGTGCGCCACCTGGCGCGCGAGCTCGACCGCCCCGTCGCCATCCTGGGGGATCTCCAGGGCCCGCGCATCCGCGTGGGCGACCTCCCCGCGCCCCTGATGCTCACCGAGGGGAGCGACCTCGTGCTCGCCCCCGAGGAGGTCGCCGCGGCGGGGGAGATCCCCATCACCTACGAGCTCCTCGCGCAGGATGTCCAGGCCGGGGACCGCATCCTGATGGACGATGGGCTCATCGATCTCATCGTGCTCGATGTCGCCGCGCCGCGCGTGCGCGCGCGCGTGGTGCACGGCGGCCCGCTGCGGAGCCACAAGGGGATCAACCTGCCGGGAGTCGCCGTCTCCGCGCCCTCGATCACCGAGAAGGACCGCGCCGACGTCGCCTTCGCCATCGAGCAGCAGCTCGACTACCTGGCGCTCAGCTTCGTCCGGCGCGCGGCCGACATCGCGGGGCTGCGCGCGCTGATCCCCAAGTCGATGCTCGTGGTGGCGAAGATCGAGAAGGACACCGCGCTCCAGAACATCCGCGAGATCGTCGAGGCCTCCGATGCGGTGATGGTCGCGCGCGGGGATCTCGGCGTGGAGCTGCCGTTCGAGGAGGTGCCGATCGCGCAGAAGCGCATCATCGGCGTCGCCAACGCGCTCGGCCGGCCGGTGATCACCGCGACGCAGATGCTCGAGTCGATGATCACCAATCCGCGCCCCACGCGCGCGGAGGCGAGCGACGTGGCGAACGCCATCCTCGACGGCACCGATGCCGTGATGCTCTCCGCCGAGACCGCGGCCGGCGCGTGGCCGCAGCTCGCGGTCCGGGCGATGACGCGCATCATCAACGAGATCGAGCGGCATCCGATCCCTCGCAACACCCGCATGGTGGGGCGCCGGCAGCACGACGAGCCGGTGAAGACGGAGGACGCGATCGCCGCCGCCACCGCCGCCGCCGCCGCGTCGCTCGGCGCGCCGGTGGTGATGGTGTTCACCAAGAGCGGCTTCACTGCCCGGATCGTCGCGTCGTACCGTCCGGTGGTGCCCATCATCGCGCTCACCGACGTCGAGCGCACCTACCGCCAGCTCGCGCTCGTGTGGGGGGTGCGCCCGGTGCTCGTGGCCCCCGCCGCCACCTACGAGGAGATGCTCGAGCACGGCCGCGTGCTGCTCCACAAGCTCGGCTTCGCCAAGCGCGGCGACCGCATCCTCGTCACGGCCGGCGTCCCCTTCGACGTGCCGGGGACCACCAACCTGCTGCGCGTCGAGATCGCGTGAAGCTCACCCTGCTCGGCACCGGGACCAGCTTCGGCGTCCCGCAGATCGGGTGCGCGTGCGCCGTGTGCCGCTCCCC
>CAMLEQ010000560.1 GCA_946479015.1 uncultured Gemmatimonadota bacterium
TCGATGCCGAGCCGCCCCGCGGCGCGCGTGGGTGGAGCTGCCCGGCACCTGGCTCCCTGGCGATGCCGCCGAGCTGACCGCCATGCGCGGGGTGTACGGCGACCCGGTGATCGACCGGGTGTACACCGCGCGCGAGGCCACGCGACGCGTGCTCGGCGTGGTGCGCACGAGCGGCCAGGCGGTGAGCGGGATCGAGCTCACCCTCGATTCGCTCCTCCGCGGGCACGACGGCCGCACGGTGCTCGCGCGCGACTCGCGCGGCCGCCGCTTCGAGTCCCCCGCCGACAGCGACATCGCCCCCGTGCCGGGGGACGCGGTGGTGCTCACGATCAACCAGGAGCTCCAGGAGATCTCGCAGCACGCGCTCGACGACGCGGTGCACGCCATGGGCGCATCCGGCGGCGACATCGTCATCCTCGATCCGCAGGACGGCGAGATCCGCGCGATGGCCAGCGTGCGCGAGGGCGGGCAGTCGTACGGGAGCCCGGCGGTGAGCGAGCCGTTCGAGCCCGGCTCCACGCTCAAGCCGCTCTTCGCCTCGTCGCTCCTGAAGCGCGGCCGCGCGCGCCCCGAAGACGTGGTGAACACCGAGAACGGGGAGTACACCCTCGCGGGGCGCACCATTCACGACGAGCACCGGGCGCCGCGCCTCTCGCTCGCCGACGTGATCCGGTTCTCGAGCAACATCGGGATCGTGAAGTTCGTCTCCCGACTGAGCCCGCGCGAGGAGTTCGAGACGCTGCGCGACTTCGGTTTCGGGATGCCCACCGGCGTGCCGTTTCCCGCCGAGGCGGGCGGGGTGCTCCCCCCGCCGTCGCGGTGGTCGCTCCAGTCGCCCGCATCGCTCGCCATGGGGTACGAGATCGCCGTGACGCCGCTCCAGCTCGCGACGGCCTACGCGGCGGTGGCGAACGGGGGGGAACTGCTCCAGCCCGCGCTGGTGAAGGAGATCCGCGCCCCCGACGGCACGGTGAAGTACCATCACGGCCGCCGCGTCGTGCGCCGCGTGATGCCGCCCGGGGTGGCGGCCACGGTGCGCCGGATGATGGTGGGTGTGGTGGAGGGAGGCACCGCCAAGGAGGCGGCGCTCGTGAACTACACGCTCGCCGGGAAGAGCGGCACGGCGCGGCGCACGGGGGAGCACGGCTACGTGCCGGGCGCCTACACCGCGTCGTTCGTGGGGCTCTTTCCCGCCGACCAACCGCAATACGTGATCCTCGTGAAGCTCGACGCTCCCAAGGAGACGATCTACGGCGGCACCGCCGCCGCGCCGGTGTCCAAGGTGGTGCTGGAGGCGGCGATCGCCGCGCGCGACGCGACGCTCGACCGGCGCGTGCTCGCGGCGAGCGAGACGTCGTCGAAGATGGTGGATTCCGCCGCCGCCGTCACGGCCTCGGCGCCGCGGCGCGCGGCGCCGGTGGCGGAGGACACGAGCGACGCGCCCGCGGTGCTCGTGCTGCCGCGGCGCGCCGCGAGCGATGCTCCACCAGCGGCGCCGCGCGAGATCCCCGCGGTGCAGGGCCTCGCGCTCCGCGATGCGGTGCGCGCGCTGCACCACGCCGGCTTCCGCGTGCAGCTCACCGGGGTCGGGGCGCCGAGCGGCACCGCGCCCGCGGCCGGCGTGATGGCGCGTCCGGGGACCCTGGTGCGGGTGGTGGCCCCATGACGGAGATCTCGCTCGACCGGATCGTCGCCGCCCTGCGCGACGCGGGGCTGCTCGTGGGCACCGAGGGAACGCTGCCGGCGCACGCCTCTGGCATTGCCGACGACAGCCGCGCCGTCGGCCAGGGAACGCTCTTCATCGCCGTGCGCGGCTCCGCGCACGACGGCCACGACTTCCTCCCGCAGGCGGCGGAGCGCGGCGCCACGGCGGCGATCGTCGAGGAGACCGGGCGCACGGCGCTCCCCTCGCTCGTCGTGCGCGACGGGCGCCGCGCGGCGGCGGTGGCCGCGGCCGCGGCGTTCGACGAGCCCGCGCGATCGCTCCGGCTCATCGCCGTCACCGGCACCAGCGGCAAGACCACCGTGGTCGGGATGCTGCGCCACCTGCTCGATGGGCACGACGGACAGAGCGCATCCATCGGGACGCTCGGCGTGCTGGTGGGGAGCGCGGGGGAGGAGGTGGACGGCGGGGCGGGGCTCACCACGCCGGGCCCGGTGGAGCTCCAGCGCGTGCTGCGCGCGCTCGCCGATCGCGGGGTGCGCACCGTGGCGATGGAGGTGTCGTCGCACAGCCTCGATCAACACCGCGTGGACGGCCTGGTGTTCGACGTCGCGGTGTTCACGAATCTCTCGCGCGACCACCTCGACTATCACGGCACCATGGACGCGTACTTCGCCGCGAAGGCGAAGCTCGTGAGCCACCTGCGCGCGGACGGGGTGGCGGTGGTGTGCGCCGATGACCCGATCTGGCGGCAGCTCCCCCCGGCGTCGCGTACCGTGACCTTCGGCCTCTCGCCGGATGCCGATGTGCAGGCCGACGCCGTGCACTTCGAGCCGCGCGGGAGCGAGTTCCGGCTGGTGGCGAGCGGGCAGCGCCACCAGGTGCACCTGCCGCTCATCGGCGACTTCAACGTGGTGAACGCGCTCGGCGCGGCGGCCGCCGCCG
>CAMLEQ010000561.1 GCA_946479015.1 uncultured Gemmatimonadota bacterium
TCACGGGAACGGCGGGCGCGTAGCCGAGGAGGGCGCGCGCGCGGGAGATGTCGGCGAAGGTGCGGCGCACGTCGCCCGGTTGGGGCGGCTTGCGATCGAGCGTGGCGCGCCGGCCGATGGCCCGCTCGATGAGCGACACGAGCTCGGTGAGCGTGGTGGTGGCCGACTCGCCCAGGTTGAAGATCTCGTGCCGCACGGCCTCCGCACGCGTGCGGTCGATCGCGCCGAGCACCCCCTGGAGGATGTCGGTGATGTACGTGTAGTCGCGTGCCGCCGTGCCGTCGCCGAAGAACGGGATCGGCTGCCCGGCGCCGATGAGCCGGCTGAACTTGTGAATGGCCAGGTCGGGGCGCTGGCGGGGGCCGTACACGGTGAAGAAGCGGAGCGAGATGATCCGCATCCAGGGATTCAGCTCGGCGAACGTCTCGCAGAGCAGCTCCCCCGCCCGCTTGGTGGCCGCGTACGGGCTCACCGGCGCGATTGCGGGGTCGTCCTCCCGGAACGGCGCCTGACTGGTGTTGCCGTACACGGAGGAGCTGGACGCGACCACCAGCCTCGCCACGCGCGCCGCGCGCGCCGCCTCGAGCATCACGGCGGTGCCGCCGACGTTCACATCGGCGTACAGCACCGGCTGCTCGATCGACGGACGCACGCCGGCCCTCGCCGCGAGGTGCACGATCACATCCGGCCTGGCGCGCTCGACCGCCGCGCGCACCGCGTCGGCGTCGCGCACGTCTCCCTCCACCAGCTCGAAGGCAGGGTACGCCAGCGCCTCCGCGACGTTGTCGCGCTTGACGGCGGGGTCGTAGAAGTGGTCGAAGTTGTCGAATCCGACCACGGTGCACCCGCGCGCGAGGAGCGCATCGACGAGATGCGAGCCGATGAACCCCGCGGCGCCGGTGACGAGGACGCGCTCAGTCACGGGGGCCAAGGCGCTCCGGTCCCAGCGCGCGGAAGTACTCGATGGTGCGCGCCACCCCCTCGCGGAGCGGCACGGACGGGGCCCAGTCGAGCATCTCCCGCGCCCGCCCGATGTCCGGGCGCCGCACCTTGGGATCGTCCTCCGGGAGCGGCCGCTCCACGATCGTCGACCGCGAGCCCGTGAGCTCCACCACCAGCTCGGCGAGCTGGCGCACGGTGTACTCGTCCGGGTTCCCGATGTTGGTGGGATTCGAGTCGCCGTGCATGAACAGGCGGTAGATCCCCTCCACCTCGTCGGACACGTAGCAGAAGCTGCGCGTCTGCGAGCCGTCGCCGTAGATGGTGATCGGCTCCCCGTTCAGCGCCTGGACGATGAAGTTGGATACCACGCGCCCGTCGCGCGGGCGCATGCGCGGGCCGTACGTGTTGAAGATCCGCACGATGCGCGTGTCCAGCTTGTGGTAGCGGTGGTACGCCATCGTCATCGCCTCGGCGAACCGCTTCGCCTCGTCGTACACGCCGCGCGGCCCCACCGGGTTCACGTTCCCCCAGTAGCTCTCCGGCTGCGGGTGCACCAGCGGATCGCCGTACACCTCCGAGGTGGAGGCGAGGAAGAAGCGCGCCTCCTTCGCCTTGGCCAGGCCGAGGGCGTTGTGGGTGCCGAGCGCCCCCACCTTGAGCGTGGGGATGGGCAGCTCCAGGTAGTCGATCGGGCTGGCCGGTGAGGCGAAGTGCAGCACGCCGTCGAGCGGACCCGCCACGTACGTGTACGTGGAGATGTTGTGGCGCACGAACTCGAAGCGCTCGCTGCCGATGAGATGCGCGATGTTGTCCGGGTGCCCCGTGACGAAGTTGTCGAGCCCCACCACGCGGTGGCCGTCGGCGAGGAAGCGGTCGCAGAGGTGCGAGCCGAGGAACCCCGCCGCGCCAGTGATGAGCACCCTCATGCCCGCCCCCGCCCGATCGACAGGTACGTGAAGCCCAGCGCCGCCATCTTCGCCGGATCGTACAGGTTGCGGCCGTCGATGATGATCGGGCGCTCGAGCGCCGACTTGATCCGCGCGAAGTCCGGGTGCCGGTACTCGTTCCAGTCGGTGACCACCACCAGCGCGTGGGCGCCATCGAGCGCGTCGTAGTTCGACCGCGCATACCCGATCCGGTCGCCCAGCCGGCGCCGGGCCTCGGTCATCGCCACCGGGTCGTGCGCCACCACCGTGGCGCCCGCGCCGAGCAGCGCCTCGATGAGCGTGAGCGCCGGCGACTCGCGCATGTCATCGGTCTGCGGCTTGAACGCCAGCCCCCACACGGCCACCTTCGCTCCCGCCATCCCACCATCGAGCACGCTCTCGAGCTTCTCGAACAGGCGCCGCTTCTGCCGCTCGTTCGCCGCGTCCACGGCCTGCAGCACGCACAGCGCGTCCCCCGCCTCCTCGGCGGTGCGCAGCAGCGCCTTCACGTCCTTCGGGAAGCACGAGCCCCCGTAGCCGGGGCCGGGGAAGAGGAAGGAAGCGCCGATGCGCGCATCGCTGCCGATCCCCTTCCGCACGTGGTCCACGTTCGCGCCCACGCGCTCGCACAGGTTCGCGATCTCGTTCATGAACGAGATGCGCGTGGCGAGCATGCCGTTGGCGGCGTACTTGGTCATCTCCGCGGAGGGGATGTCCATGAAGATGATCGGCTTCCC
>CAMLEQ010000562.1 GCA_946479015.1 uncultured Gemmatimonadota bacterium
CCTTCGGCACCCTCGCGACGAAGGCGAGCAGGCACATCACCTGGCGGCGCGTCGCGCTGATCGGCGCCGCCGCAGTGACGGTGTTCGCCATGCTCGTGGCGGGGTACATGACGCTCCGCTCGCTCGGGATCGGGCCCGCAGGATCGCTCATCGCGGCCGGCGTCCTCGGCGACCGCGAGCGAGTGCTCGTCGCCGATTTCCGCAGCCCCGTCACCGACACGTCGCTCGGCCCGGTGGTGAGCGAAGCGGTGGAGGCCGATCTGGCGCAGTCGGCGAGCCTGAGCGTGGTGCAGCCGGCGATGGTGCGCGAGGTGCTCCAGCGCATGCGGCGCCCCGCGGGCGCGCGAGTGGATCTCGCACTGGCACGGGAGATCGCCACGCGCGAGGGGATCAAGGCGATCGTGGACGGGGACGTCATCGCGCTCGGCGGCGGCTACGTCATCTCCGCGCGCCTCGTGGCGGCGCCCACGGGGGAGGTGCTCGCCTCCTTCCGCGCCACGGCGGACGAGCCGAAGGCGATCATCCCCGCCGTGGACCGACTGTCGCGGCACCTGCGGGCGAAGATCGGCGAGTCGCTGAAGTCCATCCGCGCCACGCCGCCGCTGGAGCAGGTGACCACCGGGTCGCTCGAGGCGCTCAGGAAGTACGCGCAGGGAACGCGGGCGGTGGAGACACGGGGGGAGATGGCGGAAGGGGCGGCGCTGCTCGAGCAGGCGATCGCGCTCGACACCGGCTTCGCCATGGCGTACCGCAAGCTCGCCATCGTGCTCTCCAACTACGGCGGACAGACGGCGCGCGTGCGCGCGCTTCTCCAGCAGGCGTTCGATCACCGCGACCGGCTGAGCGATGCGGAGCGCTACGTGACGGAGGGGACGTACTACACGTACGGCCCGGCGCCCGACGCCGCGAAGGCCATCGCCGCGTACGAGTCGGCGTTGGATGGGCAGCCGGACAACGCCACTGCGCTGAACAACGTGTCCGTGCTGTACCAGGGCGCGCGGCAGTACCGGCGCGCCGAGGCGTACCTGCGACGCGCGATCGCTGCGGATCCCATGGGAGAGTCGCAGCGGCTCAACCTCGCCGTCGTGCAGGTGGCGCTGGGGCGCCCGCGCGACGCGGCGGAGACCGCCGAGCGGATGGCGCGGAGTTTCCCGGGCAACCCGACCGTCACCTTCCTCCGCGCGCAGCTCGCGGCGTACGAGGGGCGGCACGACTCGGCGGTGGCCCTGCTGCGTGCCCTCCGCACCGCGCGCGCGTCCGACCCGACCACGCGCGAGGAGGCCGCGTTCATGCTGGCGAACGAGGCGGAGCTCCACGGGCGGCTCGTGGAGGCACGGGAGTGGCTGCGCGAGGCGGAGTCGCTCCAGGCACAGCGCGGCGTGGCGATGGCGCCCCTCGACGCGGCGATCGAGGAGGCGGTGATGGACGCGTGGTTCCTCGGCGAGCGGCAGCGCGCGGCGCGGCGGGTGGATGCCGCGCTCGCGCTGCACCCGCTGGACTCGATCCCCGCGGTGGAGCGGCCGTACGCGAGGCTCGCGACCGTCTACAGCCTCACCGGGCGGCCGGAACGGGCCCGCGCGATGCTGGCGGCGTTCGACCGTCGCCGTGCCGCCGCGCCGCTCCTGGACGACGCCACGGATCGGCACCTGATGCTCGGCGACATCGCGGTCGCCGAGCGCCGCTACGACGATGCGGTCCGGGAGTACCGCGCCTCGGACTCGGGGGAGTGCGACGTGTGCGCGCTGCCGAGGATGGCGGTGGCGTACGACCTGGCGGGGAACGCCGATTCGGCGATCGCGCTCTTCGGGCGCTACCTCGTGGCGCCGTCGCTCAAACGGGTACACGAGGACGGCACGTTCCTCGCCGCGGCGGAGAACCGACTGGGGGAGCTGTACGAAGCGCGCGGGGATGCCCGCCGCGCGGCGGAGCATTACGGCAGGTTCGTGGCGCTGTGGGCGAGGGCCGACCCGGAGCTTCTGCCGAGGGTGGAGCGCGCCCGCCAGCGATTGGCTCGGCTCGGTCCGCGGGAAGCGGCGCTCGGTCCATCCCGTCCATCGGACCTGGCCGTGCACTGACCGGCCGGCCCGCCGGCTCGTGCCGGACGAGGAGCGGCTGGCCCGGTTGACACCCTCGGAGGGCATCCCTAAATTGCGGCTGCACAATCGAGTAAGCAGAGCGGCTCGCGTCGCTCTCACCCTCCGGCCCTCGTCGCTGATCGCGCGAGGTGTGCTGTAGGAGTTCAGGCCAAGCGCTGGCGCCCGTCGTTCGCGGGCGCATCGTCGCATGTCGCGGACTCCGGAGTGGTGTCCGCGATTTTTTTGTCTTCCTTCGGAGGAGCTTCGCCCATTCAGGACAGTACCAAGCGCGTCCGGGTGAACCGGCAGATCCGCATCAGTCCACTGCGCGTGATCGCGCCCGATGGTTCACAGCTCGGAATTCTCGACCTCGAGACGGCGCTCGCGCAGGCGGAAGCGCAGGGGCTCGATCTGGTCGAGGTCGCTCCGACGGCCCGCCCCCCCGTGGTCCGCATCATGGACTACGGGAAGTTCAAGTTCGAGCAGGCCAAGATGGCGCGGCAGGCGAAGAAGAAGCAGCACGTGAT
>CAMLEQ010000563.1 GCA_946479015.1 uncultured Gemmatimonadota bacterium
GCCAGCGGCGCCACGACGATCCCCACCGCCTGCGCGCCGAGCACGAGCAGGGCGACCAGACGGAGGAGACGGCGGTGGCGGTTCCGGATGGAGGCGAGCACGCCCGTCATACGCGGAAGCTAGCCATCCCGTTGCGCGCTGTCACCTGGCGTACCCGCGAAGGCGCCCGAGCATGCGCGAGTCGCTGGCCGTGTGGTCGTCTCCCTTGGGCGTCTCGATCACCTTGGGGACCGTCGCGAGCCGCTCGTCGGTCATGATCCGGCGGAAGGGCGCCTCGCCGAGCGAGCCCTCGGCGATCAGCTCGTGCCGGTCGCGGCGCGAGCCGAAGGGGGTCTTGGAGTCGTTGAGGTGCATCACTCGCAGCCGGTCGCGCCCGAGCACGTCGTCGAAGCGCGCCCACACGCCGTCGTAGTCGCCCACCAGGTCGTAGCCGGCGGCGTACACGTGGCAGGTGTCCACGCACACGCCCACGCGCGCGCGCAGCGGGGCGGGGATGTGCTCGATGATGGCCGCGAGCTCCTCGAACGTGGCGCCGAGGGCGGTGCCCGAGCCGGCGGTGGTCTCCAGGCAGAGCACCGTGCGCCCCGGGACGCGCTCGAGGCAGGCCGCGATCGCGTCCGCGTTGCGCGCGATGCCGCACTCGCGATCGTCCATGTAGTTGCCGGGGTGCGACACGAGGTACGCGATCCCCAGCGCCTCGCACCGCCGCAGCTCGGCCTCGAAGCTCTCCATCGAGCGCGCGCGGAGCGTGGCGTCGGGGCTCGCGAGGTTGATGAGATACGAGTCGTGCGCCATGGTGACGCGCACGTCGGTGTCGGCGAGGGCGGCGGCGAAGTCGCGGCACTCGTCGGCCTCGCACGCGCGCTCCGCCCAGCGGTTCGCCTGCTTGGTGAAGATCTGCATCGCCGTGGCGGCGATGGCCTTCGCGCGCGGCGGGGCGGCGATGGTGCCGCCGGCGGTGGAGACGTGGGCGCCGAGCAGGTCGGTCATCGCTGCGCGCGGAGGTAGTCGAGGGGGTCCACGGCGCGCCCCTGCGGGCGCAGCTCGAAGTGCAGGTGCGGGCCCAGCTCCGGGTCGGAGGAGCCGACGTAGCCGATCACGTCGCCCTTGCCCACCACGGCGCCTTTCTCCGTCGCGATGCGGCCGAGGGAGCCGTACACCGAGTAATCGCCGCCGGGGTGCTGGATGATCACGGTGAGCCCGTACGTCCCGAACGCCTCCGCCACGAGCACGCGGCCGGCGGCCACGGCGCGCACGGGCGTACCCGCCGCGGCCTTGATCCCGATCCCGTTCCAGCGGACGGTGGTGTTGTTCGGGTTCACCACGCGGCCGAAGGAGTAGAGCAGGTCCCCCTCCACCGGCCAGTCGAAGCGTGCATTGCTCCCCGCGCGGAAGGTGCTCGCCGCGCGCGGCGCGTTCGGGGCGGCCCGCTCGGCGCGGCGCCGCGCCTCTTCCAGGTTGGCGATCACGCTCGACAGCCGCTGCTCGTCCTTGCCGAGCCGCGCCAGGCGGCGCTCCGTCTCCTGCGCGCTGCGCTTCGCCTTCGCGAGGCTCGACTGCTGCTGCGACTGCAGGTCGCGCAGCCGGCGCTCCTCGTCCGCCTTCTCCTGGAGGTTCTCCTGGATGTCCGCTTGGAATCGGACGAGGTTGGAGCGCTGCTTGTTGATCTGGTTGCGCAGGTCCTCCACGCGATGCACGAGCGCGCGGTCGCGCAGGGCGATGAGGTGGAGGTACTTGTAGCGCGCCACGAGATCGCCGAACGAGGTGGCGGAGAGGAGGACCTCCACCGAGTAGAGCGGGCCGCGCTTGTAGATGTCCACCAGGCGCTGGCGGAGCCGCGCCTGCTTGAGCGTGAGCTCGTCCTGCGCGCGGATGAGATCGGATGTGGTGGCGCCGACCTCGGTGTTGATGGCGGCGAGCTGCGTGTCGAGCGACTGCACCACGCGCGCGGTCATGTCGGCCTGGCGGTCGAGGTTCTGCACCTCCTCCGACAGGTCGTGCACGGTGCTCTGGAGGCTCGCGCGGCGCCGCTCCAGCTCCTCGCGCTCGCGCCGCAGCTGCTCCAGCCGCTGCCGCTCGGCGCGGAGGCGCGCCTCGGCGCTCTTGCCGGCATCCTGCTGGGCGGCGAGCGGCGTGGCGAGGAGCAGGGCGGTGAGCGCGGCGAGCGGCGCCGCGCGCCACGTCAGACCCGGCGTAGGTGCCTCCCCACCGACACGGCGCTCCCCACGAAGCCGATGAGCCCGCCGAACAGGATGCCGGCGGCGGCCGTGCGCTGGTCGAAGAAGGTGATGCGGATCAGATACTGGTCGATCAGCGAGTGCGCACCCCACGCGAGCAGCAGCGCGAGGCCGCCGCCGATGACCCCCTTCAGGAAGCCGTCGATCAGGAAGGGGCGGCGCACGAAGCCGTCGGTCGCGCCCACCAGGCGCATGATCGAGATCTCCTTCGCGCGCGCGAGCACCGCCATGCGGATCGTGGAGCCGATGATGATCACCGCCACGGCGGCGAAGGCCGCGCCGAGGACGAGCCCGGTGGCGCCCGCCACGTTCCGGATGTTGTACAGCTTCTGCACCCACTCCTCGCCGTAGCGGACGT
>CAMLEQ010000564.1 GCA_946479015.1 uncultured Gemmatimonadota bacterium
GAAGGCGAGCGTGATGGCGGCGATGACGACTAGCGCCACCGCGGCGATGGCGAGCTTCCAGCGGTACGGCCGCATGCGCGCGACGAGCGGGCGCAGCGCGGCGGGGGAGGGAAGACCGCGCGCGCGACCAGCCGCGCGCGCGGCATCGCCGTTCAGAGTGGGTGACCTTCGAGCCATGCGCGGATTTCGGGGAGCGCGGCGGAGATCCGCCGCCGCGCATCGAAGGCGCGCTGGAAGATGGCGTACGCGTGCTCCACGGGGAGGTCACGCTCGTCCGGCGCGCCGGACCAGTGGTGAGTGGACCACTCGCGGACGTGCACACGTCCGTTCGATGGCCGGCCGAGCATCACGAGCCTGTCCGGCTCGCCCGCTCCCGCCGAGATCAGCACGCCGAGCTCGTCGGGTCCCGGCTCGGGCGGGGCGCCGCGCGCCGCCATCAGCGCGCGATGCCGCGATCCACGGCCATCGCCACGAACAGCAGCGCGAGATACAGGAGCGAGTACTTGTACACACCCCACGCCTTCGCGGTCCACTGCTTGGCGCGCATCACGCGCACCACGCCCGCGAGCAGGATCGCGCCGAGCACCGCGGCGGACGCCAGGTACACCGCGCCGAACGCCCCGAACAGCGCGGGGAGGATCGTGATCGGCACGAGGATGATCGTGTACCAGAGCATCTGCCACATCGTCTCCCGCTCCCCCCACACCAGCGGCGCCATCGGCACGCCGGCGCGCCCGTAGTCGTGCTGCTTGAGCAGCGCGAGCGCCCAGAAGTGCGGCGGGGTCCAGTAGAACACGATGAGGAACAGGTAGATCGCCGCGAGGTCGATGCGACCGGTGACGGCGGCCCACCCCACGAGCGGGGGGAACGCCCCTGCCGCGCCGCCGATCACGATGTTGTTCGGCGTGCGCCGCTTCAGCCAGCGCGTGTAGATGAAGACGTAGAAGTAGAACCCCGCCAGCGCGAGCGCGGCGGCGAGCACGTTCACGAAGAACGCGAACAGCGCCGTGGCCGCGGTGGCGAGCGCGACGCCGAACGCGAGCACGGCGCGCGGATCCATCCGCCCGCTCGGGATCGGACGCAGCCGCGTGCGCGCCATCCGGTCGTCGATGTCGCGGTCGATGTACATGTTCACCGCGTTCGCGCCGCCGGCCATGAGATAGCCGCCGATGGTGACGAGCACCACCAGCGCGAAGCTCGGCGACCCCGCCACGAACATCGGCGCCACGGTGGTGACGAGCAGCAGCGAGATGATCCGCGGCTTGGTGAGCATCACCAGGTCGCGCGCGAGCGACCCGGCGCGCTCCTCGGAAACGGCGACGCCGGTCACGACTCGGCTCCGCGGGCGATGATCACGGCCATCGTCGGGGCTGGGGGCTTGGGGCTGGGGGCCGGGGGTGGCGAGTGGAGGGGGAGGGCAGGCTCGGTGGGCGCGGACTCCGCCCGCGCCCCGAGCCCCTCGTCCCCCCTGACCTCCGTCCGCGATTCGATCTCCGCGTGCGGCTCGGGATCGACGCGCGTCTCGACCTCCACTCGCGGCTCGAGGCTGGTGCGCCACTCGGGCTCCGCGAGAGACTCACTCTCCACGGCCGCTTCCGCCACCTCCACTCCCATGGCCGCCACCGGGCCCCGCGTCCCGCGTCCCGCGTCCCGCGTTACTCGCGCCTCGGCGACTTCCACCCCCATCGCCGCCACCGAGTCCCGAGCCTCGACTCCAGAGTCCCGCTCCTCACGCGCCCCGCGCCCCTCGTCCCGCGCCCCACCCCCGGCGGCGATCCGGGAGAGATATGCGAGGCAGAACAACGTCAGCCACAACGCCACCCCCGTCGCCTGATGCAGCGACCTCAGCTCGGCGGGCAGATGCAACTCCACCATCGTCGCGGCGATCACGATCTGCAGCAGCACCAGGCCGAACGCGATGCGCACGGTCCGGAGCACGATCGGCGCCTCCCGGCGCTTCGTCATCCCCATCACCAACCCCAGCACGTGGAAGAAGAGCAGGTACGCGAGAACGCGATGCGTCATCTGCACGTGCTGCGCCGGGAGCGCGGGAAGGAGCGAGCCGCTACAGAGCGGGAACCCCTGGCAGGCGACGTTGGCGCCGGGGATCTTGGCCGTCATTCCGCCCAGCACCACCGTGAGGAGCGCGAGCCCCGCGGCGGCGGTGGCGCCGCGCGCCGCGCGCGGGGTCCCCTGCTGCCGCCGGGCGCTCGTGCCGCCGAGCCCGCCCGTGCGGATCACCGCCGCCGCGAGCGCCGCGAGGAGGGTGGCGGCGAGCAGCCAGTGCACCACCGTCGCGTACCACACGTTGCCGAGGAACACCGTCACCGCGCCGAACGCCGCGGTGACCACCACCACCAGCGCCGCCAGCGCCGTGGTGCGCGCCACCCCGCCGCGCCCTCCCACGCCGGGCTCGCGCCGCTTCGCGAACGCGAACGTGGCGAGCGTCACCACCGCGGTGATCAGCAGCGCCGCCAGGAGGCGGTGGGTCCACTCGATGACGAGGGTGGGCTGGGTGAAGGGGGGGAACCAGTGGCCGTAGCACTTCGGCCAGTTGTCGCCGCACCCCATCCCCGATCCGCTGATGCGCA
>CAMLEQ010000565.1 GCA_946479015.1 uncultured Gemmatimonadota bacterium
TTCAGCCACGAGTACGTGACGCCGATGTCGGCGATCTTCTTCGAGCAGCTCGTGGGGGTGGATGAACCGGTCACCGATCCCTCCTCCGTCTTCTTCTTCCGCGACCACCTCACGTTCCTCGACCAGGTGATGCGCCCCGAGCACGTGGCGATGGGGCTGCTCGACGTCGCGAGCCAGCTCGAGCGGAAGCAGCGCGAGTTCGCCGCGGCGAAGGGGATCCGGCTGTACGGGCAGCTCGCGCAGCGGCTCAACCTGCACGGTGCGCTGGCAGCGGCGGGGAGCGAGGCCATCTGCCACTCCAAGATCCTCGAGTCGCACGCGCTCCCGGGGCAGATCATCATCGGCAGCGACTCGCACACGCCGCACGCGGGCGCGGTGGGGTGCGTCGCCTTCGGCGTGGGCACCACGGCGATCTTCAACTCGTGGATCACGAAGGACGTTCGCGTGGAGGTGCCGAGGTCGTTCAAGGTGGTGGTGCGCGGGCGGAAGCCGGACAACATCACCGCCAAGGATTTCATGCTGGAGATCCTGCGCCACCCGTACATCAAGCAAGGGGAGGCGATCGGGCAGATCGTGGAGTACGCGGGGGAGGCGGTGGAGGCGCTGTCGGTGGACGAGCGCGCCACGATGACGAACATGGCCGCCGAAGTGGGGGCGTTCACCGGCATCATCGCGCCGGACGCGCGCACGGTGGACTACCTGGTGGCGCAGCGCGGGATGCCGCGCGCCGAGGCGGAGCGGCTGTGCGACGGGCTCCGCTCCGACGATGGGGCCGAGTACGTGAAGGTGATCGAGATCGACGCCGCGTCGCTGCGGCCGATGATCGCCCTCCCCGGCGATCCCGGGAACGGGAGATACGTGGACGAGCTTCCCGGCGAGGTGCGGGTGGACATCGCGTACGCCGGGTCGTGCACGGCGGGGAAGAAGGAGGACATGGACATGTACGCCCGCGTGTTCCGCGAGGCGCTCGCGCGCGGCGAGCGGGTGGCGCCGCACGTGCGCTGCTTCATCCAGTGTGGATCGCGCGAGGTGTTCGAGTACTGCCGCGAGCGCGGCTACGACCGGCTGTTCACCGACGTCGGCGCGACGTTCATCGAGCCGAGCTGCGGCGCCTGCATCAACGCCGGTCCCGGCGTGTCGCGCACCAGAGACGACGTGACGATCTCCGCCATCAACCGGAATTTCCCCGGCCGGAGCGGTCCGGGGCAGTTGTACCTCGCGTCGCCGTACACGGTCGCCGCGTCGGCGATCGCGGGAAAGATCGTGGAATGGGAGGCCGGCCACTCCGCACGCGAGCTCGCGCATGCGTGAGCCCATGCCTCGATCCCTTCCCGCTTCCCGTTTCCCGCTTCCCGTTTCCCGCGCTGTTGCCGTCCCGCTCCCCGCTTCCCGGACTCGTCATGCGTGGTGAGTTCGTCGACATCGATGGCGCGAGGCTGTACTACTACGCGGCGGGCTCCCGGGGCGCCGGGGAGCCGGTGGTGTTCATTCACGGATTCCCCACGTCCTCGCACCTCTGGCGCGATGTCGTGCCGCTCGTTCCCGAGGGGCACCGCGTGGTGGTGGTGGACCTGCTCGGCTACGGGCGCAGCGACCGCCCGCTCGGGCGCGACCTGAGCATCCGCGGGCACGCCGAGCGCATCATCGGCCTGCTCGACGCGCTGCGCATCTCCTACGCGAGCATCGTCGGCCACGATCTCGGCGGCGGCATCGCGCAGTATCTGGCCGTGCGGCACCCGACGCGCGTGGCGCGCCTCGCGCTCCTCGACTCGGTGGCGTTCGACGACTGGCCCACGCGCCAGGTGAAGCTCGCCCGCGCCACGCTCCCCCTCACGCGCCACCTGCCCGCCGGCTGGATCCTCTCGATCGTGCGCGCGGAGCTCGAGCGCGGCTACGTCGCGGAGGAGCAGGGCGCGCACAGCATCGACCTGTACCTGCGCCCCTTCTCCACACCGGAGGGGCGGGACGTGCTCGTGCAGCACCTCGAGGCGCTCGATGCCGAGGAGACGGCGGCGCTGCAGCCGCGCCTCAAGGACATCGTCGCGCCCACCACGGTGATCACCGGCGCGCACGACCCCTTCCTCGCCTCCGCGGTCGCGAAGCGGCTGCAGGAGGCGATCCCGAACGCGACCCTCGAGATCGTCCCCGACGTGCGTCACTTCACGCCGGAGGAAGCCCCCGAAACGATTGCCGCCGCGCTGACACGCTGGCTGGAACGATGACCAATCCGAGACTCGACGCCTTCCGAGCGATGCTCGCGAAGAATCCACGGAACGCCCTCGCCCACTTCGGCCTCGCGAACGAGGCGGCGAAGGCCGGGCTGCACGAGGAGGCGGTGGAGCATCTCCAGACGTACCTCGGGATGCACGAGGACGAGGGCAACGCCTACGGCCGCCTCGCCGAGTCGCTCCGCGCGCTCGGCCGCGACGAGGAGGCGCGGGAGGCGCTCCGTCGCGGCATCGATGCGGCCAACCGCTTCGGGCACCCGAGCATGGCGGCGGAGTTCGATGAACTACTGGACACCTAGAAGCTAGGACCTGGTCGCTAGAACACCGAACAACGCGTGTCGCGTGTAGGGAACTGACGGG
>CAMLEQ010000566.1 GCA_946479015.1 uncultured Gemmatimonadota bacterium
TCCGCTCGAATCCAAGAACGCGTACCTCAACTTCAACCGCCTCGGGGTGACGGCGGCGGAGTACCGGCGGGACTTCTATGGCGCCACGCACTCGGTGCTGCACGAGGACATCGGCACTGACCGGCTCGTGGCCCTGTGGGAGATCGCAGCGCCGCGAGTGGTGGATCGGCTGCTGGGCACGACGGGACAGCGGCCGCTCACCGAAGAGGAGCTGGACCGGATGCCCCTCGTGAACGAATCGTTCGAGGGGGTGGAGGGACCGATCAGCATGGAGCCCGATCTGGAGGTGACCGCACGCCGGATGCGGCTCGCCATCCCGGGCGACATCCAGCAGCTCAAGGCGCGCTCGCCCGCCGTCGCGCGCGAGTGGCGGCGGATCACGCGTGCGGCGTTCGAGACGTATTTCGCGCGTGGGTACTGCGCGTCCGCCGTCGTGCGCCGCGGCGCGTGCAGCGAGTACCTGCTCGAGCTGGACGACGCCCCATGACGGATTCCGGCGGAGAGCTGCGGCGAACGCTCGGCCGCGGCGACATCGTGTTCGCCGTCATCGGCAACGTGATCGGCTCGGGTATCTTTCTCGTCCCCGCCGAGACGCTGCGCGCCGCCGGCGGTTCCACCGCCGCGGCGTTCATGGTGTGGGGCCTCGGCGGGGTGCTGTGCCTGCTTGGCGCGCTCACCTACGCCGAGCTGGGGGCAGCGAACCCGGAGGCGGGGGGCATCTACTGCCATGTCCGTGATGCGTTCGGCCCGTTGCCGGCGTTCCTGTACGGCTGGGTGCTGTTCCTCATCATCGGCCCTGCAACGGTCGCCGCACTCGCCGTGGCGTCGGTGGCGTACCTCGGGCAGCTCGTCAACACCGGAGCACTTGGCGGGCGGATCATCTCGGTGGCGATGATCGTCGTCATCGGCGTGATCAACGTGGCCGGTGCGCGGGAGAGCGCCAACGTGCAGAACGCCAGTGCCGGCCTGAAGGCGGGCGCGCTCGTCGTGCTCAGCGGAGTCCTGCTCGTGCTGGGGCGATGGGATCTGTTCGCCACGGTGCCGGGTGCGGCGCCACCGGCGCTGTTCAGCGGGGTGGGCGCCGCGATGGTCGGCGTGCTCTGGGCGTACGAGGGTTGGCAGTGGGTCACGTTCTCGGCGGGAGAGACCCGCGACCCGCGGCGCACCTTCCCATTCGGCCTGGTGGTCGGTACCGCAGCGCTGATCGCCATCTACCTCCTCGTCAACGCCGGATACTTCGTGGCGCTCGGCCCGGCGGCGGCGCAGGGCTCGACGAGCATCGCCGCCGATGCGGTGACGGCGACGCTCGGCAGCGGGATGGGCAAGGGAATCGCTGCCCTGGTGGTGCTGGCGACATTCAGTGCGGCACACAGCTCGGTGCTCACGGTGCCACGCGTCTTCTACCAGATGGCGCGCGACGGCCTGTTCTTCCGGAAGCTCGCCGAGGTCCATCCGCGGTTCGGCACACCGGCCTGGGCGGTGATCTCGACGACGGGCCTCTCCGTGATCTACGCGCTGAGCGGGACGTTCGATCAGCTCCTCACCGCTGTGGTGTTCACGGCGTGGGTCTTCTACGGCCTCGGCGCATCCGCCATCTTCGTCTTTCACCGCCGCTCACCCGGCGTGTCGCGGGTGTTCAGCGTCCCCGGGTATCCCGTCACGCCGGCGCTGTTCGTCGTCGCATCGGCGGCGGTGGTGGTGAACACCCTCTTCACCCAGCTCGCGGTTTCCCTCGTCGGCGTCGTCGTGCTCTTGCTCGGCGTGCCGGCGTTCTACGCCTGGCGGCGGCGCACGCTCGCCCCGCACGTCGCTCCCTCCCAATGACCCTCCACGTCGAGCGCATCGAGCTGCGCGAGGCCCGTCTCGCGCTGCGTGAGCCCTTCCGCATCTCCTCCGGCGTCCAGACGGAGCGGCGGATCATGCTGCTCCACCTGTTCGACGCCAGCGGCGCCAACGTGTGGGCGGAGTGCGTGGCCGGCGAGGAGCCGAACTACAGCGAGGAGACGATCGACACCGCGTGGCACGCCATCCGCGAGTGGATCGCGCCGCGTGTCCTGCGCCGCGCCTTTGCGCATCCCGGCGAGGTGTCCGGCGCGCTGGCGCCCGGCATCCGCGGGCACAACATGGCGAAGGCCGCGGTGGAGATGGGGAGCTGGGGGCTGGCCGCGGTGCTCGACGACGTTCCCCTCGCGCGGCTCATCGGCGGCACCCGCGAGCGGGTGGACACCGGCATCTCGATCGGGATCCAGTCGTCGCCGGACGCCCTGGTGGAGCGCGCGCGCGCCGCGGTGGAGCGGGGCTACAGGAAGGTGAAGCTGAAGATCCAGCCTGGAGCCGACGTCGAGTTCGTGCGCGCCGTCCGCGGCGCACTCGGCCCGGACATCTCGCTGATGGTGGACGCGAACTCTGCCTACACCCTGGCCGATGCGCCGGTGCTGGCGCAGCTCGACGAGCTCGATCTGATCATGATCGAGCAGCCCCTCGCGCACGACGACCTCGTGCGCCACGCCGAGCTGCAGAAGGTGCTGAAGACGCCGCTCTGCCTGGACGAATCGATCACGAGCGTCGAGCGCGCGGAGGA
>CAMLEQ010000567.1 GCA_946479015.1 uncultured Gemmatimonadota bacterium
GGATCGCGAGTTCTTTCTCGTGCGGCAGCGCGGGCGGCACGGGAGCATCGTGTCCGTGTGGAGCTGGAAGGGCGCCGTGGCGGAGGCATCGGTGCGCGGCGGCGCGGTGATGGTGCGGCTCGCCGACGGTGCGCGCCACGAGCACACGCCCAGCGCATCGACCTGGGGCATCGCGCTGCACGTTGCCGGCGCGCGGAGCGGCATCGAGCTGGCCGGCGTTCGAGCTGCCCCCCCACGCGGGATGGACGACGAGGGCGGGGCGGTGCTCGTCGAGCCGGAGCTCGTGCCGGTGATGCCCGCGCCCCCGCTGCACTACGAGCTGGGCGAGGCGTCGTACCGCATCTCGGAGGAGCGCTGGCTCGACGCCGGCGCGCCCAGGGCCACCGTCACGGTGCGCGTCGAGGGGCGGGAGCTGGCCGTCGAGGTGGACGTGCTCAAGTCGCCGCTCGTCTTCCGCGCGCCGGACGCCGCCGACCCGGGGCTCGACAACGAGCATCCGGACATCCACAGCGATGGCGTCCAACTGTACGTGGCCGCGCCGGCGTGGACCGAGCCCGCGGCGTGGCTGGCCGTCCCCGAGGACGCGGGAGTGCGCGTGCGCCTCGCCGATGGCGCGCGCGCGGACATCCCCCTCGTCGCCAGCTGGCTCCGCACCGCCGCCGGCTACCTGATGCGCTTTCGCATTCCCCTCGATGCGCTCGGCGACTGCCGGGAGAATCCACTCGCCCTCCAGGTGGTGGTGAACGACATGGCCCCTGGGCGGGAGCGTCGGCGCGGGCAGCTCGCGCTCGGTGGCGCGGGCGGGTACGTCTACCTCCGCGGCGACCGCGAGTCGCCGGAGCACTTCCTCCACTTCCTGATCCCTCGTGTCTGACCACCCCCTGGCGCGCGTCCGCGTGGTGCTCTACGAGCCGCTCGATCCCGTGAACATCGCCGCCGTGGTGCGCGCCATGAAGAACATGGGTGCCGCCGACCTGCATCTCGTGCGTCCCACGGCGTACGACCCCAGCCAGATCGAGCGGGTGGCGCACGGCACGCGCGATCTGGTGGCGCGCATCCGGCACCACGACGCGCTCGACGACGCGCTCGCCGGCTGCGTGCGCGTGGCCGGCTTCACCGCCCGGCGGCGGGCGGCCAAGTGGCGAACCGCCACGCCACGCGACGCCGCGCCCGGGCTCCTCCACGCCACGGCGGACGGCCCGGTGGCGCTGCTCTTCGGGCGCGAGGACAGCGGACTCCCCAACGAGGCGCTCGACCGCGCGCACGAGGTGATCACCATTCCCACCACCGCGCACGCCTCGCTCAATCTCGCCCAGGCGGTGCTGCTCGCGCTCTACGAGCTGCACGTCGTCCAGCCCGATGCCTCGCGGACGCTGGCGCCCCCGCGGAAGGACGCGCCGCCCGCCACCGCCGAGCAGTTCGAGCGGCTGTTCGCGGACGCCGAGCGCGCGCTCGCGGCACTCGACTTCGTCCGCACGCGCAACCCGGAGCTGATCCTCCGCACCGTCCGCTCGCTGGCGTTCCGCGCCGAGCCCGACGCGCGCGAGATCGAGCTCCTCCGCGCGATGTCGCTGGAGGTGCTGCGCGCGCTCGAGCGCGTGCGTCGCCCTTGACGCTCGCGCGTCGATCGGGCTTTTTCCGTGCATGTCGCACGTGATCGACTCCGAGCAGTCCGACGCCGAGTGGCGCGAGCGCGCCGCGGCGGTCCTCCCCGGTGGCGCATCCACCGGCAGCAAGCGCCCCGAGGCGCTGTACGGCGCCGGCACGGAGTTCGGCCCCTCCCATTACGTGAGCGCGCAGGGGTGCCGCCTCGTCACCGCGGCGGGCGCGGAGCTGGTGGACTGCACCATGGCGCTCGGCGCGGTGGCGCTCGGCTACGCCGACGAGGCCGTGACGCAGGCGGTGATCGAGGCCGCCACGCGCGGGAACGTGGCCGGGCTCTCCAGCGTGCTCGAGGTGGAGGTGGCCGAGCGCCTGTGCGAGGTGATCCCGTGCGCCGAGCGGGTGCGCTTCCTCAAGAGCGGCGCCGAAGGGGTGAACGCGGCGGTTCGCATCGCCCGCACCCTCACCGGGCGCCCGCTCGTGATCGGCTGCGGCTACTTCGGCTGGCTCGACTGGTGGAGCGATGCGCGCGGCGTGACCGCCGGCGCGCGCGCCGACTTCCGCGCCGTGCCGTTCGATGACCCGCAGGCGCTCGTGGATGCCGTGCGCGCCGCCGGCGATGCGCTCGCCGCGATCGTGCTGGAGCCCGTGATCGAGCGGCTGCCCAGCGAGGAGTGGGTCCGTACCGCGCGCCGGCTGTGCGACGAAACCGGGGCGGTGCTCGTCTTCGACGAGATGAAGACGGGATTTCGCCTCCGCACCGGCGGATACCAGGAATACGCCGGCATCACCCCCGACCTCGCCGTGTTCGGCAAGGCGCTCGCGAACGGCTACCCGCTCGCGGCCGTGGTCGGGCGCGCGCGCGTGATGGACGCCGCCCGCGACACCTGGATCTCCTCCACGCTCGCCGGCGAGACCGTGGCGCTCGCCGCCGCGGGCGCGGTGCTCGAGTGGCACGCGCGCGGTGAGGTGT
>CAMLEQ010000568.1 GCA_946479015.1 uncultured Gemmatimonadota bacterium
CGCGCTGCTCAAGCAGCGCGACTACGGGCGCGCCGGCGTGCCGATGGCGCCGCTCGTGTGGGGGGAGCGGGAGACGATGTGGCAAATGCTGTGGTACACGATCATTCTGGTTCCGATCACGCTCCTCCCCGCGCTCTTCGGCGCGTTCGGCGCGGTGTACCTCGTGTCGGCCGCGATCCTCGGCGCCCTCCTGCTGGCGGGCGTGGTGCGCGTGATGCGCGCCGCGCAGTGGACCGGCCGGGCGTGGAGTGTGTACAAGTACTCGCTCCTCTACCTCGCGCTTCTATTCGTGGCGATGGCCGTCGATCGCGGCATCGCCCGCTGATGACGGCGCGCGATGGTGGACACGAGCCCGGCCCCGACGAGCTCGGCGTACTGATCTCGGCGGGAGCCGGCGAGCCCGAGCGGCTCGTGATGCTCGGCCGTCCATCCGCCGGACGCGTACGCGTCCGCGAGTGGTCCACCCACAACTGGTCCGGCGCGCCGGACGAGCGCGATCTCCCCGTGGAGCACGCGTACGCCCTCTTCCAGCGCGCCTTCGATGCGCGGCGGCGCCTCACCGCCGCGCTCCCCGAAATCCGCGCATGGCTCGAAGGTCACCCACTCTGAAGGTCGACGGCGCGCGCACGCTCCCCGAGGAGCGCGGGCGCCGTGTCCCCTCCCCCGCCGCGCTGCGCCCGCTGCTCGAGCGCATGCGCCCCTATCGCTGGCAGCTCGCGGTCGCCGCCGTCGCCCTCGTGGTGAGCGCGGCGATCACGCTCGCGTTCCCCCAGGTGGTGAGCCGGCTGCTCGACGCCGCGTTCGTGCGCGGGAGCAGTCACGCGCTCAACCGCATCGCGCTCCTGCTGCTCGGGCTGTTCGCCTTCCAGGCGCTGCTCAACTTCGGGCAGGTGTGGCTGCTCACGGCGGTGGCCGAGCGGATCATCGCCAAGCTGCGCGACGACCTGTTCGCGCACGTGATCAGGCTCTCCCCCGGCTTCTTCACCGAGCGCCGCAGCGGGGAGCTGACGAGCCGGCTCGCGAGCGACGTCACGCTGCTCCAGCAGGTGATGACGTACCAGATGACCGAGCTCGCGCGCCAGGTGCTCTTCCTGGTGGGCGGGCTGGTGATGCTGACGCGCACGCACGTGGAGCTCACGCTCACCACGGCCGCCGTGGTGCCGGTGATCGTGGGGGTGGCGTGGCTGTTCGGGCGCGCGCTCAAGCGCGCGAGCACCGGCGTGCAGGACCGCGTGGCCGAGTCGATGGGGCACGCCGACGAGGCGTTCTCGCAGATCCGCACCGTGCAGAGCTTCGTGCGCGAAGCGGAGGAATCGCGGCGGTTCAGCGACCAGCTTCGCGACGTGGTGACGGCGGCGATCCGCCGCGCGAAGATCCGCGGCGTCTTCTTCGGCGTGATCACCTTCTGCGCCTTCGGCGGCGTGGTGGTGGTGCTCTGGCAGGGGGGACGCCTGGTGCTCGGCGGGCAGCTCACGCCGGGGGCGCTCGTGGCGTTCCTGTTCTACGCCTTCTTCGTGGCGGCGGCGGTGGGCTCGCTCGCGTCGCTGTTCGGGAACTACCAGGAGGCGGTGGGCGCGGCGGGGCGCGTGTTCGAGCTGCTCCAGACGCAGCCCACCGTGGTGGATCCCGCGCGCCCGCGCGCTATCGCCCCCCCCGCGCGCGGCGACGTGCGCTTCGACCACGTGAGCTTCACGTACGATCCCGAGCTGCCGCCGGTGCTGCACGACGTCAGCTTCCGCATCGCCCCCGGCGAGGTGGTGGCCCTGGTGGGCCCCTCCGGCGCGGGGAAGACCACCATCGCCTCGCTGATCCCGCGCTTCTGGGACGTGCAGGAGGGGTGCGTGTCGCTCGACGGGGTGGACGTGCGCGAGCTGTCGCTCGCGTCGCTCCGCAGCGCCGTGGGACTCGTGCCGCAGGAGCCGGCGCTGTTCAGCGGGACCGTGCGCGACAACATCGCCTACGCCCGCCCCGACGCGAGCGACGCGGAGGTGCTCGCCGCCGCGCGCGCCGCGCACGCGTGGGAGTTCATCGAGCGCCTCCCCGAGGGGCTGAACACGCTGGTGGGGGAGCGCGGCGTGAAGCTCTCCGGCGGCCAGCGCCAGCGGATCGCGATCGCCCGCGTCTTCCTGAAGAACCCCGCGGTGGTGGTGCTCGACGAGGCCACCTCGAGCCTCGACAGCGAGAGTGAGCGCCTGGTGGGAGACGCGATGGAGGAGCTGCTCCGCGGCCGCTCCACGCTGATCATCGCCCACCGCCTGAGCACCGTCCGCCGCGCCGATCGCGTGGTGGTGCTGGACCACGGGCGCATCGTGGAGGAGGGGAGCCACGGCGAGCTGCTCGCGGGGGACGGGGTGTATGCGCGGTTGTATCGGGTGCAGTTTCCGGACGCGGGCGTCACGGCGTGAGCCAGGGGCTGGGGGCCAGGGGCTGGGGGCCGGGGGGATCTCGCCATGGCGGGACGAGGGGCGGGGAACTGCGAAAGACAAGATGTGGAAGTGGGGGGGGGGGGGGGGGGGGGGGGGGGCGCCCCCGCCGCGGGGCGGGGGGAGACCAAACACCCCGCCCGACAG
>CAMLEQ010000569.1 GCA_946479015.1 uncultured Gemmatimonadota bacterium
GGGCTCTGGTCGATGTCGATGACCTTGTCGATGTGCTCGAGCCCCGTGATGCGGTCGTGCTCCCCCGGGATCACGCGGGCACGGTAGAAGTGGCGCGCGAGCGAGCGGTGAAGGATGTCCTCGACGAGCGTGGACTTGCCCGAGCCGGAGACGCCGGTGACGGCGACGAAGAGTCCGAGCGGGATCTCGACGTCGAGATCGCGCAGGTTGTGGGCGCGCGCCCCCTGGATGCGCAGCGCGCGGCCGGGCTGCGGCGCACGCCGCTCCGCGGGCACGTCGATCTTCACCGCCCCGCTCAGGTACTTGCCGGTGAGCGAGTCGGGGTGGCGCGCCACCTCGTCCACCGTCCCCTCGGCGACGATCAGCCCGCCGTGCTTCCCCGCGCCGGGGCCGAGGTCGATGAGGTAGTCCGCCTCGCGCATCGTCTCCTCGTCGTGCTCCACGACGATCACGGTGTTCCCCAGATCGCGCAGTTGGTGCAGCGTGGCGAGGAGCCGGGCGTTGTCGCGCTGGTGCAGCCCGATCGATGGCTCGTCGAGGATGTAGAGCACCCCCACGAGGCGCGAGCCGATCTGGGTGGCGAGACGAATGCGCTGCGCTTCGCCGCCGGAGAGCGACTCGGCGGAGCGGCCGAGCGTGAGGTAGTCGAGCCCGACGTCGACGAGGAAGCGCAGGCGGTCGCGCACTTCCTTCAGGATGGGCCCGGCGATCTCCGCGTCGAGCCCCGGCCGGCCGTTCCCGCGGATCTTCAGCCCCTCGAAGAACGCGAGCGCGTCGGTGACGGAGAGCTCCACCAGCTCGCCGATGTTCCGGTCACTGATGGTGACGCCGAGCGACTCGGGCTTCAGGCGGCGACCACCGCAGGCGCGGCAGGGCGCCTCGATCATGTACTCCTCGAGCTCGGCGCGCACCGCGTCCGACGTGGTCTCGGCGTAGCGGCGCTGGATGTTCGCGAGCACCCCTTCCCACGTGCTGGAGTACTCGCCGCGGAAGGAGCCCGACTCCATCTGGAAGGTGGTCTTCTTCCCGGCGGCGCCGTGGAGGATCACGTCGCGCACCTTCGGCGACAGCTCGCCCCACGGCGTGTTGAGGTCGAACCGGTACTGCTTCGCGAGCGCGGGGAGAATCGACTTGCGCAGGTGCCCGCTCGGCTCTCCCCACGGGAGGATCACTCCCTCGAGGATGGAGATGCGGGAATCGCCGAGGATCAGATCCTCGCTCGGCTCGCTGCGCGTGCCGAGCCCGCCGCATTCCGGGCAGGCGCCGAAGGGGGAGTTGAAGGAGAACTGGCGCGGCTCGAGCTCCGGGAGGGAGATCCCACACTCCGGGCAGCCGTACTTCTCGGAGAAGAGCTGCCCCACGGGCTTCCCCTCCGCGGGGTGGCGCACCACCTCCACGAGCCCTTCGGCGAGCTTGAGCGCGGTCTCGATGGAGTCGGTGAGGCGGCCGCGATCCTCGGCGCGCACCACCAGCCGATCGACGATCACGGAGATGCTGTGATTGACCGACTTGGCGAGCTTGGGCGGGGAGGCGAGCTCCACCTGCTGCCCGTCGATGATGGCGCGCACGAAGCCCTGGCGGCGCGCGCCCTCGAGCAGGTCGCGGAACTCGCCCTTGCGCCCGCGGACGAGCGGCGCGAGGACCTCGATGCGCGTCCCCTCCGGCCAGCCGAGCACCGAGTCCGCGATCTGGGTGGCGCTCTGCCGCTGCACGGGCCGGCCGCAGCTCGGGCAGTGCGGCGTGCCCGCGCGGGCGTAGAGCAGGCGCAGGTAGTCGTAGATCTCGGTGACGGTGCCCACCGTCGAGCGCGGGTTGTGCCCGGCGGTCTTCTGCTCGATGGAGATGGCGGGGGAGAGCCCCTCGATGGCGTCGACGTCCGGCTTCTCCATGAGGCCGAGAAACTGGCGCGCGTAGGCGGACAGCGACTCCACGTAGCGGCGCTGTCCCTCCGCGTAGATGGTGTCGAACGCCAGCGAGGACTTCCCGGAGCCGGAGAGCCCCGTGATCACCGTGAGCCCGTCGCGCCGGATGGCTACGTCGATGTTGCGCAGGTTGTGCTCCCGCGCGCCCCGGACTATCAGCTTTTCTTCGGGCATAGCCTGTGAAAGGTGACAGCGCGAGGCGCGCGGGACAAGACTCGGGGTTCGGGGCTGGAGGCTGGAGGCTGGGGGTCCGGGGGGACGAGGGCGGCGGGGTGAGGGGCGCGACTGAAGGCTTGCGAAGAGGGGGGTCGGTCGTCCTAGTTCGGACATCCCGCGCCGGGGCGGGCGCGCGGCGGCTCCGGCGCGCGCCGGCGCCGTCATCCGGCGCGTGCTCACCTTCTTCGATGTAGCCGACATGCCTCACACGGATGCCCTGGTCGTGCTGACCACGGTCTCGAGCGCCGACGAAGCCGTGGCGCTCATCAACGCCCTCCTCGACCGTCGCCTCATCGCGTGCGGCACCATGCTCCCCGGCGCGCGGTCGTTCTACCGGTGGGGAGGCAAGATAGCGGACGAGCAGGAGATCGTCGTGCTGCTCAAGACGCGCGCGGCGCGGTTGGAGCCGCTCGAGGCGGCGTTCGGCGAGC
>CAMLEQ010000570.1 GCA_946479015.1 uncultured Gemmatimonadota bacterium
CTCTACATCCCCCCGCAGGCGATCGACGAGCTGTCGGAGCCGTTCGGGAACTCCGTTCACCAGACGCGGTCAGGGTTGTGAGCGACGTCTTCACTCCCGTGGTGCCGGGGAGCGCGGCCCCGAGTGCGCCGGCCCCCGCGACGCCCAAGAAGGTCCCCAATCGTGGCGGACCGGCCAACCCCTCCGCCGCCGCGCTCCAGAGCCGGTTCCCCGGCGCCGTTCGGCGGGTGGATGTGGTGTGGGGGGAGACCACCGTCTACGTGGATCCCGCCCGCGTGCTCGAGCTCGTGCGCTGGCTGCACGACGATCCCACGCAGCGCTACGACTACCTCTCGGACGTGACCGCGGTCGAGTACCGCGACGCCGAGATGCCGGTCGAGGTCGTGTGGCATCTGCGCTCGCTCCCCTTCCGGCGCTTCCTGCGGCTCAAGGCGGAGCTCCCGAAGGGCGTGCCGCTGGAGGTGGACAGCGTGTGGAGCGTGTACCGCGGCGCCGATTGGTTCGAGCGCGAGTGCTACGACATGTTCGGCATCCGCTTCCGCGGACATCCCGACCTGCGGCGCATTCTCATGTGGGAGCAGTACCGCGAGGGCTTCCCACTGCGCAAGGACTTCCCGCTGCGCGGCCGCTTCAGCCGCTCCGAGCAGCTCCGCCAGGCGCTCGCCGTCAACCCTGAGGCGCGCTACTCGATGGAAGAGCTCACGATCGCGCAGGCATTCGAGGACCTGCCGGAGGACATGCGGCGGCGCCTCACGGCTGGCGAACGGACGGGAGAGTAGCATGGCCACGACGAAGCGTACGGTGGAAGTGGCGCTCGGCACCGCCGGGCTGGACGAGAACGGGCGCCCTCGGCGCTCCCCCCTCACGGTGTCCGAGAACGGCGCCGTCACCACCCTCGAGCCCCCGCCGGCGCTCGAGCCGGAGCTCGAGGGGGAGCACATGCTCATCAACATCGGCCCGCAGCACCCCGCCACGCACGGCGTGCTCCGGCTGGTGCTCGAGCTCGATGGCGAGACGGTGGTGCGCTGCATCCCGCACGTCGGCTACCTGCACTGCGGGTTCGAGAAGATCGGGGAGTACCGCCAGTACAACCAGATCATCCCCTGGACCGACCGCGAGGACTACCTCAACTCGATCGGGAACAACGTCGCCTTCGCGCTTGGCGCGGAGCGGCTGTTCGGCATCGAGATCACGCCGCGCTGCACCGTGCTGCGCGTGATCGCCAGCGAGCTGTCGCGCATCATCTCGCACCTGGTCTGGCTCGGCACCACCTGCATCGACATCGGCGCGTACACGCCGTTCCTGTGGTCCTTCCAGGAGCGCGAGAACGTGTACAACCTGCTCGAGCGCTGGGTGGGCGCGCGCCTCACCACGAGCGCCACGCGCGTGGGAGGGATGGCGGCGGACATCCCCGACGGCTGGATGGACCAGCTCCGGCACTTCATCCGCACCTTCCCGAAGACCATCGATGAGGTGGACCGCATGCTCACCCGGAACGGGATCTGGGTGGGGCGGACGGTGGGGCTCGGCGCGATGACGGCGGAGGAGGCGGTGAACTACGGGCTCTCCGGCCCGATGGTGCGCGCCTCCGGCGTGGCGTACGACGTGCGCCGCGACTTCCCGTACCTGGACTACGAGACGTACGACTTCGACGTCCCCGTGGGCACGCACGGCGACGTGTACGACCGGTACCTCGTGCGCCTGGAGGAGCTGCGGCAGTCCACGCGGATCCTCGCGCAGGCGGCGGACCGGCTCCCCGATGGCCCCGTGAACACCTCGGACCACCGCGTGATCCTGCCGCCGAAGCACGACGCCATGGGCAACATCGAATCCATGATCCATCACTTCAAGCAGGTGATGGAAGGGCCGCGCCCGCCGATCGGCGAGTGCTACGTCCCGGTGGAGAGCCCGAAGGGTGAGAAGGGGTACTACTTCGTGTCCGATGGAACGGCGAAGCCGGTGCGCTGGCGCATCCGCCCGCCGTCGTTCGTGAACCTGTCGGCGATCCCGAAGATGGTCGAGGGCCACCTCCTCTCGGACGTGATCGCGATCAACGCCAGCATCGACATCGTGATGGGAGAGATCGACCGGTGACGGTTCACGAGATGGGCGGTGTCCGCCCGGGGAGCGACACGTCGCACGCGACCGCCGAGCACGGCCAGCCGTACGAGCCCGTGTTCGTGGGCGCGGCGAAGCAGGAGCTCGACACGATCCTGGAGCGCTATCCGACGAAGATGGCGGCGCTCCTCCCCGCGCTCTGGATCGTGCAGCGCGAGCGCGGCTGGGTGAGCGACGCGGCCATGACCGAGGTCGCCGAGCAGCTCGCGCTCACGCCGGCGTACGTGAAGGGCGTGGTGACGTTCTACACCATGTACCACCAGCACCCGGTGGGGAAGTACTTCGTGCAGGTGTGCACGACGTCCCCCTGCGGCGCGTGCGGGGCGGAGAAGGTGGTGGAGGCGTTCCTGAAACACACGGGGTGCGGAGAGCTCGGCGCGACCTCCGACGACGGCAAGTACACGGTGATCGAGGTCGAGTGCCTCGGCGCCTGCGGCTTCGCGACGCC
>CAMLEQ010000571.1 GCA_946479015.1 uncultured Gemmatimonadota bacterium
ACGGGCTCGACGCGCTCGCCGGCCGCGGCGGACGCATGTACATCACCACCAAGCGCCTCGACCCCGACCGCGTGCGCGTGCGCGTGGCCGACGACGGGCCGGGCGTGCCGCGCGACCTGCGCACCCGCATCTTCGAGCCCGGCTTCTCCACCAAGCAATCGGGGTGGGGGATCGGGCTCTCGCTCGCCAAGCGCATCATCGAGGAGAACCACGGCGGTCGTTTGGTGCTGGTTCCCTCGGAGAAAGGCGCGACATTCGACGTTATACTTCAAGGATGAGCGTGACGACCACCGATTCGAGCGCGCCGGCGGGGCTGAACCCCGCCCAGCGCGAGGCCGTATTGCACTTCGAGGGACCCATCCTCGTGCTCGCGGGAGCGGGCTCGGGGAAGACGCGCGTGCTCACCACGCGCATCGCCCGCCTCATCGAGCATCATGGCGTGGACCCGCGCCACATCCTCGCCGTCACCTTCACCAACAAGGCGGCGGGGGAGATGAAGGAGCGCGTCGGGCGCCTGCTCGGCCAGGAGCCGGCGGGGATGTGGACGGGGACCTTCCACGCCATTGGCGCGCGCATCCTGCGCCGCGAGGCGCACCTCGTGGGGCGCACGCCGGCGTTCACCATCTACGACGAGGACGACAGCCTCTCCGCGCTCAAGCGCGTGATGGAGCGCCTGAAGATCTCCACCAAGCAGTGGACGCCGAAGGCGATCCGCGGCGCGATCTCCGACGCCAAGAACGCGCTCGTCTCCCCCAAGGAGTACGCCTCGCTGGCGCTCGATCCGCTCAGCCGCGCCGCCGCGCCCGTGTACGAGCACCTCGATGCCGCGCTCCGCGACGCGAACGCGGTGGACTTCGACGACCTGCTCGTGCTCCCGGTGCGCATCTTCCAGGAGAACCCGCACCGGTTGGCCGAGTACCGCGCCCGGTTCCAGTTCATCCTCGTGGACGAGTACCAGGACACGAACCGCGCGCAGTACCAGCTCATCAAGCTGCTCGGCGGCGAGCACGGCAACGTGCTGGTGGTGGGGGATGACGACCAGTCCATCTACGGCTGGCGCGGCGCGGACATCCGCAACATCCTCGACTTCGAGAAGGACTTCCCGTCGGCGAAGGTGGTGCGCCTGGAGGAGAACTACCGCTCCACGCCCGAAGTGCTGCAGCTCGCGAACGAGGTGATCAGCGCCAACACGAGCCGGCGCGGGAAGACGCTGCGCGCCACGCGGCGCGGCGGGGAGAAGGTGACCGTCGTGGGCACGCTGGACGAGCGCGACGAGGCGGACTTCGTGGCCGAGGAGGTGCTCGCGCGGCGTGCGGCGCAGCGCGATCTCCTGCTGCGCGACTTCGCCGTGCTCTACCGGACGAACTCGCAGAGCCGGGCGCTCGAGGAGGCGCTGCGCAAGCGCGCCATCCGCTACCGGCTGGTGGGGGCGGTGCGCTTCTACGACCGGCGCGAGATCCGCGACCTGATGAGCTATCTCAAGCTCATCGCGAATCCTGCGGACGACGAGGCGTTCCTGCGCGCCGTGGGCGTGCCGCGGCGCGGGCTGGGGGACACCACGCTCGCGCAGCTCGGCGAGCTCGCGCGCGCGGCCGGCGTGCCGCTGCTCGCCGCCGCCGGGCGCCCGGAGCTGCTGACGTCGCTGCGGCCGGCGGCGCGGCAGGCGCTCGCCGACTTCGCCGCGCTCATCGCCCGTCATCGCGCGCGCGCCGCCGACGCGGCGGTGGACGAGTTGCTGCGCGAGCTGGTGGAGGACATCCGCTACGCCGACCACCTCCGCGCCGAGGGACCGGAGGGGGCCGAGCGGCTGGAAAACGTGCGCGAGCTCATCGCCGGCGCCGCCGAGACCGTGGCGGACGAGGGCGGGGAGCTCGGCCTCACCCCGCTCGACCACTTTCTCCAGCGCGCCTCGCTGGTGAGCGACTTCGACCGGCTCGATCCGGATGCGGACGCGATCACCATGATGACGCTGCACAACGCGAAGGGGCTCGAGTTCCCCGTGGTGTTCATCACCGGGCTGGAGGAGGGGCTCTTCCCGCTCAGCCGCGCGCACGAGGAGCCGGAAATGCTGGAGGAGGAGCGGCGGCTGTTCTACGTCGGCATCACGCGGGCCGAGCGCAAGCTGTACCTGTCGCACGCCCGCAGCCGGCGGCGCAACGGGGAGACCATGCCGTCGATGCCGTCGAGCTTTCTCTCGCCGATCCCGCCGCACATGCTCGAGCAGCGCGCCAGCGTGCGTCTGCGCGCCACGGGGCGCGCGGTGCTCCCGCAGTCCCCGTCGCTCCGTCGCCCTGGCACGCCGGTCGCGCGTCCGGGCGCGGCGGCCGATGTGGACATCGAGGCCTCGCAGGATGCGCCGCGCTACGTGAAGGGGGAGCGTGTGCGCCACGCCCGCTTCGGCTCGGGCACGGTGGTGGAGCTCTCCGGCGTCGGGCGGGACATGAAGGTGACGATCGACTTCGACGATGAAACGGTGGGGCGGAAGCGGCTCGTGGTCGCGTACGCCGGACTCGAACGCGGGTGGGAGTGAATGGCGGTCACACGGGATGATGTGG
>CAMLEQ010000572.1 GCA_946479015.1 uncultured Gemmatimonadota bacterium
TGATCGAGGCCGCCAAGGCGTTCGACCGGCGGGTGACGTTCGAGTACGTGATGCTCGGCGGAGTGAACGACGCGGAGGAGCACGCGCTCCAGCTCGCGCGCCTGGCCAAGGAGTGCCGGGCGTTCGTGAACCTCATCCCCCTGCACGCCGGCGGAGCGCTGGAGTTTCGCGCCACCCCCATGCCGCGCATCGTCGCCTTCGCGCGCGAGCTGCGCCGGCAGGGAGTGGAGGTGGCGATCCGGAAGAGCCGCGGCACCGACATCGCCGCGGCGTGCGGGCAGCTACGGGTAGAACGGCTCGGCCGGCGGCCGCCACGAGGCGCCGACGAGGACGGTCACGTCCAGGTAGCGTGAGCTGTCGGGCTGCTCGGCGACCTCCGCGCCTCCCATGGCCCGCGCCACGAGCTGCGCCCACTCCGGGTGCCCCGAGCGGTCGATGACGAGCGTGCTGTCGAGCTGCTTCCCCGCGTTCCCCGACTCGAGCACGTCGAAGCCGCGGTCGCGCAGGTGAAAGGTCGCGCGTCGCGCGAGCCCCTGCACGCGCGATGCGTTGAGCACCTCCACGCGCACGCGTACCCCGTCAGGCGCGCGCGCGTCGGGGCGACCGAGCGCGGCGAGCGCGCCGCCGCCCGGGGCGGCGCCGCCGCGCACGCGCGGGAGCGCCACGGCCACCGCGACCGCCAGCGCCACGACGACTGCCGCCGCCACCCCCAGGCGGCGCATCAGCGCACGCTGTTCCACAGCTCCACCGAGGTGGGATAGAGCTCGTGCCCCTCGCGGAGCACCCATTCCAGCCGGTGGCGCACCACCTGGCGAAAGGTCCCGTCGAAGTCGCGCGGGACCTGGCGCGCCAGGTACGCCCGGTCGGCGCGCGAGAACTTGCGTCCCGGCTCCAGGTAGTCGGCCATGTAGAGCGCCCGCCCCACCGCCCCCCACGTGGCGCACCCCACGGTGTGCCAGCGGATCGCCTCGAGCATGTCCTCCCGGCGCTCGCCGTCGCGAGCGAGCCGCGCCGCCACGGCCGGGCCGTGGAGCAGCTCCGCCGGGAGCGTGACGCGAGGGACGAGCGCGCGCAGCTCCTCCTCCGGTGCGTCACGGAGCGCATCGTGCAGCAGCCCGGCATCGCGCCACGCCGCGCGCGATGCGGCGTCGAGCCCCAGCGCCTGCGCCCAGCTCTCGAGGAGCGTCGTCACGCGCGCGATGTGGGCGCGGCGGCGCTCCCCCACGCACGCCCACGGCGGCAGCTCAATCGAATCCGCGTCGAACATACGGCTCCAGCACGGCGTGATTGCGGATGCTCGTCCGCGCGACGTAGTTCCACCCCTTCAGCTCCGCGCCCCGGCCGATGGTGCCATCCACGATGCGCGTGTACGGTCCGATGACGCACTCGCTCGCGATCTCCGTGTTCCCCTCGAGCACCGCGCCCGGGTAGATCACCGTGTCACGCCCGATGCGGACGTCGGCATCGATCCACGTGGTGGCGGGGAGGACGAAGGTCACCCCGGCCGCTTCGTGCATCCGAACCAGCCGGTCGCGCATGGCCACCGAGGCGTCGGAGAGCGTGTGGCGGTCGGTGACGCGCAGCAGCTCGTCGGCGGAGGTCGCCGCGACGCGGAGCACGCCGTGCGGAAAGCGCGGATCGTCCGCCGAAGCGAGCGCCGGTCCCTCCCCGCCCACGGCGAGGTAGCCGGAGTCGTCGCGCCGGTCCGGCAGTGCGGCCACCCCGCCCTCGCCGGCGCGCAGCACGCGCGCGAAGGTGGCGGCGGTGAGCAGCGGCGCCGCGCCATCCACGAGCAGACAGAGTCCCGGCGCGGTGACGGCGGCGCGCAGCGACACCAGCTCCACATCTTCCTCCACCGGCTCCGCGACCACCGGAACGGGAAGCGTGTCGGGGAGCGACATCGCGGCGGACGCGCGGTGCAGCACGCGCACCGTCGCCGGCGGCGGGGTCACATCCATCAGGGCCTGCACCACGTGCCAGAGGATCGGGCGTCCCGCCAGCGGGTGCAGGTACACGCTCACGCGCGACCGAAAGGTGTCACCGTCATCCAGGGCGGCGACGACGGCGTTCCAGCTCACGAGGCCCCGAGAATGACGTTGTCGATGAGCCTCGTGGAGCCCACCCGCGCGGCGATCGCCACGATGGTTCCCTGCTCCGCGACGGCGACCGGTTCGAGCCGGTCCGGGTCCACGATCGCGAGATAGTCCACGTGCACCTCCGGCTCCGTGGCGAGCGTCTCCCAGCCGAGCTGCTCGAGCACCACCGCGTCGTACTGCCCCGCGTCGAACGCCGCCGCGATCGAGCGCAGCGTGCGCGAGAGCACGAGCGCGCGGCGCCGGTGGTCCGGCGAGAGATAGCTGTTGCGACTGGAGAGCGCGAGCCCGTCCGGCTCCCGCTGGGTGGGCGCGATGATGAGCTTGACGGGGAAATCCAGCTCGCGCGTCATGACACGGATGAGCGTGGCCTGCTGGATGTCCTTCTGGCCGAACACCGCCACCTGCGGCTGCACGATGTTGAACAGCTTGGCCACCACGGTGAGCACCCCCG
>CAMLEQ010000573.1 GCA_946479015.1 uncultured Gemmatimonadota bacterium
GTACTCCGTGCCCGTGATTTGTGGTGGCATTCGCTTCGCAATCTCTGAGCGCCCTGCGCGTAGGGTAGCGCGAGTGATCGTGGTGTCACGCGAGGAGGCGATCGATGGTCTCATGAAGGACCTCGATGCCAGGGCGCGCAGTAAGACTGATGTCATAGACGTCTTCTACAAGACGACCGACTCCTCAATCGCCCGCGAGGTGGTGAACACCGCCGTCACAGCGTTCCAGGAGATCAACGCCTCCACCGCGCAGCAGGAGTCCCGCCGCCGCCGCGAGTTCGTGCAGGAGCAGCTCGCGGAGACGGACTCGATCCTCTCCACCGCCCAGACGGCGCTCAGCGACTTCGCCAGCAACAAGCAGGTCTACGGTTCCGACCAGAAGATCGCAGCCGAGCAGACGGGGCTCATGGACCTGGACATGAAGCGCGGCGAGCTCGCTGCCACGCGGCGCATGTACCAGACTCTCCTCGACTCCCTGGAGAAAGCGAAGGGGCAGCACCTCACCGAGAAGCTGAACGCGGTGGTCTCCTCCCCCGACGTCGCCGAGAACCCGGTGGTGCAGGCGCTCTACCAGCAGCTCGTGGCCTACGAGGCTGCGCGCGACTCGCTCACCACGGGGTACTGGGGGAGCGCTCGTACCAACCCCGACGTGCAGCGGCTGGAGGTGCTCGTCGCCTCCACGCAGGAGCGCCTCACCGGCGCCACGCGCAGCCAGATCGAGGCGCTCGATGCGCGACTCTCCGCGCTCGACGACCTGAAGGCGCGCACCGCCGTAGAGCTCCAGAAGCTCCCCGCCACGCAGGCCGCCGAGGCGCGCCTCACCCAGCGCGTGGAGGCCACGCGCAAGGTCGCGGACCAGCTCCGCGAGGAGTACCAGAAGGCGCGCATCGCCGAAGCTGTCGAAGCAGGGCAGGTGGAGGTGGTGGACCTCGCGCCCCTCCCGCTCTATCCGATCGGGCGCGGGCCGCTCTTCAAGACGGTGCTCGGGCTGATCGTGGGGCTCATGCTCGGCACCGGCGCGGCGTTCCTGAAGGAGAACATGAACACCGCCATCCACCGCCGCGACGACATCGAGCAGGTGCTGCGCGTGCCGGGGCTGGCGATCATCCCGCAGATCCTCCCCGCGAACGGGCGCAACGGGCACCTCCGCTTCGCCGGCGTCTCCATGCCGCGCCTCCCCAGGCGCAACGGCGCCCGCGATGGCGGACGCACCGCGCTCGTCGCCGCCACCGACACGCGCTCGCAGGGCGCCGAAGCGTTCCGCACGCTGCGCACGAGCCTCATCTTCTCGCAGGCGGTGCAGTCGCTGCGCACGATCGTGGTCACCTCCCCCTCGCCGCAGGACGGGAAGACCACCACCTCCGCGAACCTCGCCGTCACTTTCGCCCAGCAGGGGATGCGCGTGGCGCTCGTGGATTGCGACCTCCGCCGCGCGCGGATGCACCAGGTGTTCAACGTCCCCCGCGAGCCGGGGCTCACGCAGGCGATGCTCGGCCACGCGAGCATGGACGACATCCTGTGCCCCACGCAGGTGGACGGGCTCACCTTCGTCCCCGCCGGTGCGCTCCCCCCCAACCCCTCGGAGCTGCTCGGCGGCCCGCGCATGCGCGCGGTGCTCGACGCGCTGCACGAGCGCTTCGACATCGTGCTCCTCGACACCCCCCCGGTGCACGTCGCCGCCGACTCGCTCATCCTCGGCCGCGTGGCCGACGGCGTGCTCCTGGTGCTCCGCGCCGGGCACACGGAGAAGGACTCGGCGCAGGACGCGCTCCAGCGCCTCCAGAACGTGGGCGCGCGCGTGGTGGGCGCGGTGCTCAACGACCCCGACCACAAGGTGCCGCAGTACGGCGGGTACTACTACTACGACTACTACGGGGACGAGGGGTGAGCCCCGGCGGGGCGCGCCGCTCCTTTACGCCGTAGCCCCGCCGCGTTAACGTGGCCGCATGAGACATCCCCTCCTTCCGGCCCTCGCCGCCCTCGCCGCCCTCTGCGCGGTGGCGCCGCTCGCCGCCCAGAGCACGGGCGCGCCGCGTGATACGAACGTGGTGCTCCACCCCGGCGACGAGGTGAAGGTGGTGGTGTGGCGCAACGCGGAGATGAGCGGCGACTTCGTGGTCGGCGTGAACGGCGCGCTCCGCCACCCGCTCTACCAGGAAGTGCAGGTGGTGGGGATCCCCCTGTACGAGGTGGAGACCCGCCTCCGCGAGTTCCTCGCGAAGTACGTCACCAACCCGCAGCTCGTGGTGGAGCCGCTCTTCCGCGTCACCGTCGGCGGCGAGGTGCGGCAGCCGAACCTCTACCCGCTCCCGCGCGAGACCACCATCTCCCAGGCCGTCGCCCTCGCCGGCGGCGCCACCGAGAACGGCCGCCTCGACCGCGTGAAGCTGATCCGCGGCCAGCAGGAGTACCTCATGGATCTCACCTCCCCCGCCTCGCGCTGGGACAACGAGCCGGTACAGTCGGGGGACCAGATCCTGGTGCAGCGGCGCCGCAATCTCTTCCGGGACATCATCTTCCCGATGTTCGGCATCGCCGGCGCCGTG
>CAMLEQ010000574.1 GCA_946479015.1 uncultured Gemmatimonadota bacterium
TACCCGAACTGCTCCACGAACCAATTCGCCGCCACGCTCCACCCGCCGCGGAGCGTGGCGCTCCATTGGTCCTCGTAGCTTCCTTCCGTGGTGCCGCGCCCATTCATGAAGTCATCGTACGTCCAGAGCGGCGTGATGCTGAGGAACGTGCTCACCTGCTCCACGAACGCGCCCGGCGCGCCGTACCAGGTGAGCCGGTTGCGGATGGCGCCGTTCACGATCCCGGTGCGGTTCACGAAACCGCTCGCCGCCTCGAAGTTCGGGGTGATCCCCGTCAGCTCGAAGTGATTGCCGTAGGCGCGCCCGGTGCGGTCGGCGAAGACCACGTCCCACAGCGCGCCGGCGCGCGCGCCGCCATCGCCCCCCGTCCACGATCCCACCACCTGCGCCTGCGAGAACCAGATCTTCTTCCACACGATGTGCGCGTCCGTTCCCGCGACGCGGTTGTACGCGCTCCCCTCCATGCGGTCGGTGTACACCACGCCGAGCGCCGAGCTGGGGCCCAGGTCGCGCCGCAGGCGGAGGACGTTGAACACCGGGTGGTCGCCGGTGGCCTCATCCCTGGTGTCCACCGCGCCGAGGTAGGCGATGCTCGTGTGGCCGATCTTGCCGGTGAGCTTCGCGCCTGCCACGGGCTGCACGATGCGGCGCGTGTAGATGAGCTGGTTGGGTGTGTCGTACTGCTCCAGCCCCTCGAGGAAGAAGGGGCGCTTCTCCGGGTAGAACAGCGCGAACCGCTGGTTGGCGGTCACCTGACCGACATCCGCTTCCACCTGCGAGAAGTCGGGGTGCGCGGTGGCCACGGCGCTGAGGTTCGGCGTCACTCCCCACCGGAGCGTGCCCCCGACGTCCGCCTCGCCGTCGTACGAGTAGCCGTTGGCGTCGCGCGCGCCGTTCACCTTGCTGGTGAACTCCGGCGTGAAGTCCATGACGAGCCCGCGATGCAGGCCGGTGAGCCCCACCAGGGTGCCCGACTGGATGAGGAAGCTCGCGTTCGCGCGCACGGCGGGCGTCCAGGTGTCCTCGTAGCCCGAGTGCTGCACGTCGCGGACGATCTGGATCCCCCAGCGCTGGGGGTCCTCGCTCTGGTAGCGGAGGCTCTTGAACGGCACGCGCATCTCGACCTCGTACCCCCACGGCGTCACGTGCCCGCGCGACTGGTACACGAAGTCGGGGTTCAGGTCCACCGTGGCATCGAAGCGGCCGCCGGAGTTGGAGCCGCCGGCGGCGGAGGAGAACCCGTCGCTCCAGACGCCATCCTCCTGCACTCCCAGGGGGTTCACGGCGAACATGAGCGCCCGCCGGTGGTCATCGAAGGTGTCCAGGAGGATCTGGACGCGGTCGTCGGCATCGATGTTGTCGCGGTCGGCGAGCGTGGCGCGCACCACGGGACCGTGCGGCTCGTAGGCGCGGATCCCGAAGTAGATGGCGTCGGGCGCGTACCACACGAGCACCGCGGTGGAATCGGCGGCGGGGCGGCCATCCGCGGGGCGGTACTCGGAGAACCCTGTGAGCACGGACGCGCGTCGCCACACCGGCTCATCGAGGTTCCCGTCGACGACGATGGTCGTGTCCACGCGCGGGACGGAGACCTCGAGCTGCTTCGTGCGGCCCACGAAGGAGGCGGCGGAAGCGATCGTGAGCTGGGCGAAGGCGACGGCGAGCGGGATTGGCATCGGGGTGGGGCGAGGTGCGAAGTTGGAGGGTGCGGGCGGAGAATAGCGGAAGCGCGCGCGCCGAGAAAGTCCGAGCGGCGCCTCCATTCGTCAGGAAATCGTCCACTCTCACGGAGAGCCCACATGCCCACGCGTCCCACCCTCGACACGTCACGTCTCGTGCTCCGTCCGTTCACCCTCGCGGACGCGCCCGCGGTGCAGCGGCTGGCGGGCGCGCGAGAGGTGGCGGACACCACGCTCACCATCCCACACCCGTACGAGGCGGGGATGGCGGAGGAGTGGATCGGCATGCACGAGGCGCAGTTCGCGGCGGGGGAGGGGGTGACGTTCGCGATCACGGAGCGAGACGGCGGCGCGCTGGTGGGGGCGATCGGCCTGACGGTGCAGCCCGCGCACGCGCGCGCGGAGCTCGGCTACTGGCTGGGGACCCCGTACTGGGGGCGCGGCTACTGCACCGAGGCGGCGCGCGCCGTGCTGGGCCATGCGTTCGACGCGCTGGCGCTGCACCGCGTGTGGGCCTGCCACTTCGCGCGCAACCCCGCATCGGGGCGCGTGCTCCAGAAGATCGGCATGACGCGCGAGGGCTGCCTGCGCGGGCACGTAGAGAAGTGGGGGAGGTTCGAGGATGTGGAGATGTATGGAGTGATCGGGGAGGAGTGGGTTCTAGGACCTAGTCGCTAGACCACCGTGAAACGCGTGTGGCGTGTGGGAGACTGACGGGATGAGGAGGGGGGTACGGCGCGTGTAGGCTCGGCTGTAGGCGGACTCTCTCTACATCCCGCCCTACACGCGCTCTACCCATCTCCTCTCCCCTACCACCGCCGTCTACACGCCACACGCGTTCCATGGTGGTCCAGCCACTATGT
>CAMLEQ010000575.1 GCA_946479015.1 uncultured Gemmatimonadota bacterium
ATGGACACGATGACGGTCGCGACGAGCACGTTCCGCGCATTGCCGGCGGCGTCGGTGCACGGCCGGATGACGTTGGAGGAGGCGCTGGCGCGCCGGCGCTCCGTACGCGCGTTCGCCCCCGACACGCTCGACGAGCGGACGATCGCGCAGCTCCTGTGGGCCGCGCAGGGGGTGACGAGCCCGGAGGGCTTCCGCACGGCGCCCTCCGCCGGCGCGCTCTACCCGCTCGAGGTGTACGTCGCGCGCCGCGGCGGGCTCACGCACTACCAGCCGCGCGGCCATCGCCAGGAGCTGCTCCTGGCGCACGACCCGCGCCCGGAGCTGGCACGCGCGGCGTACCGGCAGAGCGTCGTCGTCGAGGCGCCCGCGGTGTTCGTCATCACGGCCGTGGTCGCGCGCACGGCGGCGAAGTACGACGGCCGCGCCGAGCGCTTCGTGCACCTCGAGGCGGGGCACGCCGCGCAGAACCTGTTGTTGCAGGCGGTGGCGCTCGGGTTGGGCGCGGTGCCCATCGGCGCGTTCGACGACCAGCGCGTGCGCGACGCCCTGCACCTCCCGCCCGGCGAGGAGCCCCTCTACCTCATACCGGTGGGGCACCCCGGAGCGTGAGCGCGTCGCGCGCGCGAGCACCGATGCGTCAGCCGATCCCCCAGAGCCGGCGGGCTTCCTCGGCGATGAGGTCCGGGTACTCCTCGGGGAAGAAGAGCTTCGCTCCCGGCACGCGCCGCACGCCGCGCGAGCCGGCGAAGGTGCGGCTCAGGTAGTCCGGGCTCTCCGCGGAGAAGATCGTGTCGCCGGTCCCCCACACGATGCGAACGGGGATGGTGCACCGCTTCAGCAGCGGCTCGATTCCCTCCAGCGGGTTGTGCTCCAGCGCGATGGCGTACGCATTCGCCAGCGCCTTGCGCTCCGGGGAGCTCACGAGGGGCGCGAGATAGTAGTCGATGGTGTCGTCGGCGAGCTTCGCGGGGTAGGTGTACGCCGCTCCGCCGAGCCCGTTGGCCGAGCGCGCGATCTCCTTGTCGTCGACCGATGGCGCGATCATGCGGTCGGGGAACGTCCCCTCGTGCGCCATCTGGATCACGGGAAGAAGCGCGGGGGGCGGGCTGTCGGGCTCCGCGTCGCAGTTCGTGAGGAGCAGAGTGCGGACCCGCTCGGGATGGTGCGCGACGATGAGCTGCGCGACGGCGCCGCCGCTGTCGTTCGCGATGATGTCCGCGGTGGAGATGCCGAGGACGTCCAGGAGCGCCAGGACCATCTCCGCCTGCGCCGGCGGCGCGACGCTCTGGCCATCGGCGACCTCGGTGTAGCCCATGGCGAGGAAGTCGGGCGCGATGCACCGGCGGTGCGCCGAGAGGCGCGCGATCGCGCCCCGCCACTGATAGTTGTTGAGCGGGAAACCGTGGAGGAAGAGCGCGGCGTCGCCCGTTCCGCGATCGATGTACGCGATGCGGCCCTGGCGCATCGGGGCCACGCGCCGCATCGCGCGGTAGTCGGCCGTGGTCAGCGAATCGCCGGGGTGGGTGGCGCGCGAGTCGCCGCCGCGCGCGAGCCTCGATGCGCAGCCCGCGAGCGCGCTCGCGGCGAGCGTACGAGCCGTCATCTCCATGAACTCTCTTCGACGCATGCAGTCTCCTGGTGTACGTGACGAGACCTGCCGATCCGGGGGCGGAAGGAATACGGGGGGCGCGAGGGGCGGATCAATGACGTCCGAGGTCATGGTTCCCACCAATGAGGGTGGGTAGATTCCTCGCATGCCGACCACCACCTCCCGCTCGCCGAAGGCGCCGCGGTCCGCGGCTCGCGCGGGGGCGCTGCTTCGCGAGTGGCGCGCGGCGCGGCGTCTGAGCCAGCTCGCCCTGGCACTCGAGGCGGGGGTGTCCGCGCGTCACCTGAGCTGCGTGGAGACGGGGAAGGCGCGGCCGAGTCGCGAGATGGTCGCGCGCCTCGCCGACACGCTCGGCATGCCGCTCCGCGAGCGCAACGCGCTCCTCGTGGCCGCGGGGTACGCGCCCGAGTACACGGAGACGCGGCTGGATGCGCCGGAGCTCGCGCAGGTGCGCCGCGCGATCGATCTCATCGTCGAGCACCAGGAGCCGTACCCCGCGTTCGTGCTGAACCGGCGGTGGGACATCCTGCGGACCAACCGGGCGGCGATGCGCGTCTGCGGCTTCTTCGGCACGGCGAGCCGGCACGACAACATGCTGCGACAGTTCTTCGACCCCGACGACGTGCGCGCGGTGGTGGCGAACTGGGAGGAGGTGGCCGCGGACCTCGTGCGTCACCTCCAGGAGGAGATCGCGGCGGTGCCGTCGGACGCCGGCGCGCGCGCGCTGCTCGACGAGGTGCTCCGCTATCCGGGCGTGCCGTCGCGGTGGCGCACGCGCGAGCTGGGCGCGGCGCCGCCACACGTCCTGACGGTGGTGTTTCGCAAGGGCGGAAGGGAGCTGAGCTTCTTCTCCACGATCACCTCGTTCGGCACGCCGCGCGACGTGACGCTCGACGAGCTGCGCATCGAGTGCACCTTCCC
>CAMLEQ010000576.1 GCA_946479015.1 uncultured Gemmatimonadota bacterium
GGCGCCGCCATCCGCGCCTTCCAGAGCGTGCTCGCCTCGGACTCGACGTGCGCGATGGCCTGGTGGGGGATCGCGCTCGCGTACTGGACGAACCCGATGAGCCCCGCCGCTCGCCCGGCGCCGCTGCTCGCGAAGGGACGACAGGCCAGCGACGCCGGCTCACGCCTCGCGCGCGCGGCGACGGAGCGCGAGCGCGGCTACATCGGCGCGGTGGCGAAGCTGTATGGCGATCCGGAGCACGTCTCCCAGCAGGCGCGCGTCGACGCGTACGCCCGCGCGATGGCCGACCTCGTCGCGCGGCAGCCCGCGGACACGGAGGCGAAGATCTTCTACGCGATCTCGCTCGTCGCCGCGGCGCCGCCGACGGACAAGACGTACGCCAATCAGCGGCGGGCCGGCGCGATCCTCGAGCCGCTCTGGGCCGCGCAGCCGAACCACCCGGGCCTCGCGCACTACATCATCCACGCGTACGATGTGCCCGCGCTCGCCCCCCGCGCGCGCGCCGCCGCGCTCCGCTACGCCGACATCGCCCCCGGCGCGCCGCACGCGCTGCACATGCCGTCGCACACGTTCACGCGCCTGGGGATGTGGGAGGAGTCGATCCGCGCCAACGAGCGCTCGGCGGCCGCGGCGCTCCGCGACTCGTCGATCGCCGAGGTGCTGCACGCGTCGGACTACCTGGTGTACGCGTACCTTCAGCTGCGACGCGATTCCGCGGCGCGGGCGGTGGTCGATGCGCTTCCAGCGCTCGCGGCGCGCTTCGACCCCGGCGCGGTGACGGGCGCCGCCCCTGGCTCCGCGGGCGTGTTCGCGCTCGCCGCGATCCCCGCGCGCTACGCGCTCGAGCGGCGCGCCTGGGCGGAGGCGGCATCGCTGGTGCCGACCCGGAGCCCGTTCCCCTACGCCGACGCGATGACGTACTTCGCTCGCGCGCTGGGCTCGGCCCATCTGAAACGGCGCGCGGCGGCGCGCCGCGACATCGACACCCTGGCGGCGATCCACCGGCGACTCGCACAGAGTGGCGAGAGCTACTGGGCGGAGCAGGTCGCGATCTCGCGGCTCGGCGCGCTGGCCTGGCTGGAGCTCGCCCAGGGGCACCGCGCGGACGCGCTCGCGCACATGCGTGAGGCCGCGCGGCGCGAGGATGCGACGGAGAAGTCCGCCGTGTCCCCCGGCCCCCTCGCCCCGGCGCGCGAGCTGCTCGGCGACATGCTGCTCGAGCTGCATCGCCCCCGCGAGGCGCTGGTGGAGTACCGTCGCACGCTGGCCAGGGAGCCGCGGCGTTGGCGCGCGCTGGATGGCGCGAGGCGCGCCGCATCGGCCGCCGGAGACCGCGCCACCGCCGAGTCCTTCGCTGCCGAGCTGCGGTCGCTCAATGGAGGAGCCGTTCCCGCGCCCTCGCGTCCCCACTGAGAGCTCGTTCCGCGCCCGCCCCGCACCCCTCACCCCGCGAGTCCCGAGTCCCGAGCCCCTCGCCCACTGGCACGTTCCCCTCGGCGACCCCAACTTTGGTGGTGCGACCTTCCTTCCGAACCGCCCACCAGATCATGCCCAGACTCCACACCACGCTCGCCGCGGCGCTCGCCTGCGGCCTGCTCGCCCTCCCGCTCCACGCGCAGGCGCCCGCATCCGCGCCCGACTCCTCGCTCGCCCACACGGTGGACTCCATCTCCACCGCGGTGCTCGCGTCCACCGGCGTCCCCAGCGCCAGCGTCGCCGTCGTCCGGCACGGGCAGGTGGTGTACGCCAACGCCTACGGCAAGGCGAACCTCGAGCAGGGGACGGCGGCCACTCCGGCCATGCGCTACGGCATCGGCTCGGTGAGCAAGCAGTTCACCGCCGCGGCGATCCTGCTCCTCGCGGAGCAGGGGAAGCTCTCGCTCGACGATCCGGTGGGTAAATACATCCCCGGGCTCACGCAGGGGAACCAGGTCACCATTCGCGAGCTCCTGTCGCACACCTCCGGCTACCAGGACTTCTGGCCGCAGGACTACCTGATGACGCCCATGAAGCAGAGCGTCACGCCGCGGCAGATCGCCGACCGGTGGGGGAAGCAGCCGCTCGACTTCGCCCCCGGCACGCGCTGGCAGTACAGCAACACGAACTACACGCTCGCCGGCATGGTGATCGAGAAGGCGAGCGGCATACCCTTCTGGCGATTCCTGCAGACGCGGCTGCTCGACCCGCTCCACCTGACGAGCGCGAAGGACTTCGACGCGAACCCGCACGCGGCCGACGCGACCGGCTACATCCGCTACGCCCTCGGGCCGCTGCACCCGGCGCCAGACGCGGGGACGGGATGGATGTGGGCCGCGGGGGAGCTCGCGATGACGGCGACCGACCTCGCGCGCTGGGACAGCACGATGATTCACCACGGCCTGCTGCGCCCGAGCTCGTGGCGCGAGATGGAGCGCGAGGTTCGGCTCGCGAACGGCGCCGGCACCGGCTACGGCCTCGGCGTCGACGTGTCGATGGCCCGTGGCCACTTCCTCGTCGAGCACTCGGGCGAGGTCTCGGGCTTCGTGTCG
>CAMLEQ010000577.1 GCA_946479015.1 uncultured Gemmatimonadota bacterium
TCACCAGGAAGAACGCGCCGGTGATCTTGTTGAACGTGTCGAGGATCTGGTCCTGCGTGAGCAGGTCGAACGAGTTCGGCTCCGAGGGGCGAAGGTGGCGCATGCGGCGCAGCACCACCATCGCCGCCTCCTGCGCGCGCGCCACGGTGACGCCGGGGCGCGGCTTGACCACGATGAACAGCCCGTTGGTCCGGTCGAAGGTGAACTGGTGGTCGAGCATCGCGTACGGGATGATGGCGCCGGTGGACTGCCCGGGCGGGCTGAAGATGTTCGCGGGCGGCTCGTAGACGCCGATCACCCGCGCCGCGCGTCCGCCCACGCGGACGATCTTCCCGAGCGGATCCTCGCGACCGAAGATGCGCGCGGCCACATCGCGGTCGATCACGGCCACCCCGGCTCCGCTCGCGAGCTCGCCGCGCGTGAACCATCGCCCGCTCGCGAGGTCGCCCCCCTGGATGTCGGTGAATCGGCTGTCCGCGCCGAAGATCGCCACCTGCTGTGTGCGCGATGCGCGGTACTCCACCTTCCCCAGCGTCTGCCCCCAGAGCGCCGCGTAGTCGATCTCCGGGAGCAACTCGATGCGCGCCGCTTCCTCCGGCTTCAGGTCGGGGCGATTCTTGATCGCCTCGGGAAGGCGGTTGGGGTTCACCGGCGTCGCCGTCTTCGCCACGTAGAAGGTGGTGGGCCCCGCGATCTCGATCGTGTGCACGATCTGAGCGCGGATCCCCTGCACGATCGCCGCCATCGCCATCACCGTGGCCACGCCGATCACGACGCCGAGAATCGTGAGCGCCGAGCGCAGCTTGCTCGCGCGCATGGCGCCGAGCGCGATCCCGACGTTCTCGCGGAGGTGCTCGCGCAGCGTCATTCGGCCCGCAGCGCGGTGATGGGATCGAGGCGTGCCGCGCGCGCGGCGGGGTACACTCCGAACAGCACCCCCACGCTGGCGCCGAGCGCCACCGCCACCGCCACGGACCAGGCGGTGACGCGCGCGGGGAGCGGGGACGCGGCGGCCACGGTCCACGCGAGCCCCCACCCGGTCGCCACGCCCAGCACGCCGCCGAGCGTGGCCAGCAGCACCGACTCGGCGAGGAACTGCCGGCGGATGTCGCGCTGCGTCGCCCCCACCGATTTGCGCAGTCCGATCTCGTGCGTGCGCTCGTTCACGGCCATCAGCATGATGTTCATGATCACGATCCCCCCCACCACCACGCCGATCGCCACCACCGCCGGCACCACGCTGAACAGCACGCGCGTGAGGCTCTTCCAGAAGTCCACCAGCGCGTCCGCCGTCTCCACGCTGAAGTCGTCCTCCTCGACGGGGCGCAGGCGATGCGCCACGCGCATCGCCTCCTCGGCGCGCGCCATCCCGTCGGGGACCGACGCCGCGGTGGGCATCTTCACCGAGATGGTGGTGGTGTTGCGGCGGCCGTAGATGGTCTCGAAGGTGGTGACGGGGAGGAGGGCGATGTTGTCGAACGACTGCCCGAGCACGCGTCCCTTCCGCGCGAGCACGCCCACCACCGTCAAGCGCATCCCCGCGAGGCGCACGCTCTGTCCCACCGGATCGGTGTCGCGGAACAGCTGCTCCGCCACGTCCGCGCCCACCACGATCACCGGCCGCCGCTCGCGCACGTCCACGTCGGTGAGCTGACGGCCGCTGGTGAACCGGTAGTCCTGCACCACCTGGTACGGCGCGGTGACGCCGAAGAGCGACACGTCATCCAGCTCGCGGTCGCGCCACACCATCTGCGCCTGCGGCGTGGGCCACCCCGACTGCATGCTCACCGCGAGCGCGCGCGGGAGCGCGCGCATCACCGCCTCCGCATCGTCGGGGGTGATCTTCGGGCGCTTCTGGATGCGGCGCCACTCCTCGTCGTCGAAGAGCCCGATCTTGATCGGGGTGCGGCGCACCTGGAAGGTGTTCACGCCGATCATGGCATCGGCGATGTTCTCGCGCACGTACGCGTTCATCCCCTGGATGATCGCCACCACCGCCACGAGGAAGGCGACGGACACGATGATCCCGAGGAGGGTGAAGAACGAGCGGAGCTTGTTCGCGCGGATCTGCGCGAGTGCCGTCGTGAGGACGTCGACTGGGTGCATGAGGGACCGGGCCGCGGTGAGCCGCGCGGCATCCACGCCGCGCCTGAAAGCTCTCCGCCGGCGTGCCGGGGCACAACTGCGGGGCGGGGACGCGGGGCGCGGGACGCGGGGCGCGGAACGTGGCGGCAGCCGCGGCGGCGGGAGTCTCTCGCGACGGGACGGCTCAGAGGGCCGGCGGGGCGAGCTTCAGGAGCAGCGACTCGACGCTGGTGTGCAGGAAGGAGCCCGATGGCGTGGTGAACGCGAGCGCGTCCGCCGCACCCATGAGCTGGCGCAGCGAGAGGGGGACGGGAGCACCATCCGGGGTGAGCAGCATCGGGCTGACCGGCGTCGCGACCGCCACCAGCCGGTCGTCGATGTAGACGCGCGTCGTCACGCCGGCGGAATCCGGCGAGGCGAGCGTGGTGC
>CAMLEQ010000578.1 GCA_946479015.1 uncultured Gemmatimonadota bacterium
CACGAATCACGCTCCGCGCTCAGCCCCAACGTCGCCCTCCCCCACCGCGCCGCGTCGACCGCCGCCTGCACCCCCAGCCCACTCGTTCGCGAGCGGGACGTCTGACTGAACGAGCCGCGCACCGTCGAGTCGCTCATCGACGAGTAGCTGCTGTCATCGAAGCGGTCGTGATCCTCGTCGTACTGGTTCACGTACCCCCACGATCGCACGGAGAGCATCCGGCGCGGCGCCCACGACGCCGAGAGCTGCGCCGAGCGCTGGTCGAGCGACGGGACGCGCTCGTAGGTGGCGCGCGTAGCGAAGGGATCGCTCGGGTCGCCGATCACCGTGGTGGGGATTCCATACGCGCCGTGCACCCCGGAGAGGACGAGGCCGAGCGCGAGGCGATCGCCGACGCTCGCTTTCACGCTCCCGAACCCGCTCAGTCGCTTGCGGTCGGTGTTGGCGCGGAGCACGTCGCCGGAGCTCGCGAGGGTGGGCGAGAGGCGCGGCGCGAAGTAGCCGTCGGTGCGCGTGCCGCTGAACGCGGCGAACGCGCTCACGCGCTCCCCGCCCCCGCCGATGCTCACGCGGCCGAGCGCGCCGTCGCGCTCGCGCGCCTCGGCGCCCATCTCGCCGCGCGCGGGGCCGCGCCCGGCGCGCGTGACGATGTTCACGACCCCGCCGAGCGCCCCCTCGCCGTAGAGCACCGAGGAGGCGCCGGGCTGGAACTTGATGTACGCGATCTCCTCCACCGGGATGAGCGTGGGATCGAACTGTCCATCGTAGGTGGAGTTGAGCGGCACGCCATCGAGGAGGAGCAGGACGTGCCGCGGGCGGAAGCCGCGCACGTCCACGCGCGGCACGCCATCGCCGCCGGTGCGGACGAGCACTCCGGGCAGGAGCGAGATCGCCTCGTCGAGCGTGCGCGCGCCGTACGCTCGGATGTCCGCCGCGGTCACCGTGCGCACCGTGCCGCTGGCCTCCGACACCGGGGCGTTCGCCGACACCACGACTTCTCCGAGCCGGTACGGCGTGGTGGTGGAATCCTGCGCCAGCGCGCGCGTTGCGCCGAGCGCGAGGAGGGGGAGCGCGGGAAGCACGACGCGCGCGGCGCGGCGCGCGCGGCCATGACTGCGGGGTCGGTTGCCTGACACGTCGGGCTCGGGGCGTCGTTGTTACCCTACGGGGAACAGCGACAAGATGCCGCCACCCGGCGCTGGCGCAAGAGTGGCGAGCCTCGTACGGCTGGCGTCGCCGTGCCCTCGACGCCAAGGGCCGCGGGCCACAATTTCCGGATGCCGCCTCGCAGCTCGGGAATCCCTCGCCGCGCGCGCGGCGGCCGCACTCGACGCGCCATCGAGCACATGAGAAAGACCACTCCTCGATCTCCCTCGCGCGGGGCCAAGCGCCCCGCCACGTCACGCCCCGCCGCGCGTCCCGTGCATCCGGAGCGCTCCGCCGAGTCGGGCGCGCCACCGCGTGCGTGCTGGGGCGCCGTGTCCTGGCGCCGCGGCCGCGTGCGCGCGCGTGCCGTGCTGCTCCTCACCGAGAACGGCGACAAGGTGATCGGTCCGCGCTTCGTGCGCCTGCTCCACCTGATCGATGAGCAGGGCTCGCTCCGCGGGGCCGCGCGCGAGCTCGGGCTCGGCTACCGCCACGCGCTCGCCTGGGTGCAGCGCGCCGAAGCGCTGCTCGAGCGCGCGCTCGTGGAGCGTCGCGCGGGCGGCGCCGCCGGCGGCGGCGCCGTGCTGACGCCGCACGGCCGTGCCGTCATCGATGCCTACGAGACGGCCGCCACGGAGATCGCCGGCGTGCTCGCTCGCGCGGAGCGCACGTTCTTCCCGCGCCGCGCGAGCGACTGATCGTCACCCGGCGATCACCGCCCGAACCAGTACGTCGCCTTGACCTGGAACACGTTCGTGGCGCGGTCGCGCCCGATCTCCCCGAGCGCGCTCCCGAAGCCCATGTCGCCGATCGCGCTCTCGCCGGCGCGCTCCTGCGTCCAGACGAAGTAGAGCGTCGAGCCCGGGCGATACTCCCACCGCAGCACCGCCGTGCCGCGCAGCGAGGTGTCGGTGAAGTCGGGGTTGGCGAAGGTGAACGCCTGCGCCGGCCCCGCGCCGTCGGGATCCACCCGGTACGAGTTCGCGGCCGCGTCGTAGTCAATGCTCCCCACGTCGCGGCCGTACACGAGCTTCGTCTGCGTGCGTGGGGCGGCGAATTCCCGGAAGGAGCGGTACGTGCCGCTGGCGATGAACGGCTGCGCGTAGAGCTGCAGCGTCAGGCTCGGCGCGAACGTCCAGTTGACGCGCGTCTCCAACGAGACCGTCTTCGTGCGCACGTAGCCGAAGACGTAGCGCGTGCCGAAGAACGCCGCCGCCGTGGGATCCGGCACGGCCGTCAGGTACTGCGCCGCGTTCTCGGCGGTCTGGTACGTGGGAGAGAGCTGGATGAAGACGTTGGCGGCCGGCTTGATCGCGGCGCCCGGGCTGAGCTTGACGCCGTGCGTCGGGTCGCCGACCCCGTGCGTGA
>CAMLEQ010000579.1 GCA_946479015.1 uncultured Gemmatimonadota bacterium
CCCCTCGCATCATGGTGCGGGGCGAGCGCCGACGGCGCCGCCTCGCGGTCCTCTCCCGAGTCCCGCTTCCCGAGTCCCGAGTCCCGGTTCTACAGCCTCGACGCCACCGGCAGCTCCAGCTCGAACGAGAAGCGCGTCCCCGCCCCCAGCGCCGTGTCCACGCGCAGCTCCCCGCCCATTGCCGCCACGAGCTTGCGGCAGATCGAGAGGCCGAGCCCCGCGCTCGAGAACGTGTACTCGCCCACGTTCCGCCGCCGGCGAAAGGTGTCGAACAGGCAGCTCATCACCTCGGAGGGGATCCCGCGTCCGGTGTCCTTCACCGAGAACTCCACCCGTGTGCGCGTCAACTGGCGCGCCGCCATCTCCACGTGCCCCTCGGCCGTGAACTTCAGCGCGTTCGTGATCAGGTTCAGGAGCACGCGGTTGAGCGCGCCCGGATGCCCCACGCGAAAGTCCGCTTCGGGCATCACCAGCTTCACGGCGAGCCCTTTCTCCTCCGCCATCGGCTGCACGATGTCGCGCACCGATTGCATGAGGTCAGACACAGAGAACGGGACGGGCTTGAGATCGACCAGCCGGTCACCGCCGCGTGCCAGCTCGATCACGTCGCTCGCGACGGCGCTCAGCCCGAACGCGGCGCTGTAGATGAGCCCCATCTGCCGCTCCTGCACCGTGTTCACCGCACCGCTCTGTCCCTTGCGCAGCGTCTCGGCCAGGAAGAGGATCGACGCGAGCGGGGAGCGAAGGTCGTGCGCCACCTCCACCAGCAGCTCGAGCCCGCCCGCGCCCGTGAGGCGGCTGGCGAAGCGGTGCGCCTCGTCGCGATCGATCGCGAGCTGCACGCGCTCGATCGCCGAGAGCAGCGCGAGCACCTCGGGGAGCGTCGCCGCATCGCCGAGCGTCGCGATCTCGTCGAGCAGCGCCCCGCGCAGTCGCTGCAGCACGCGTTGGATCGGCACGGCCGGCCCCGCGCGCTCGAGCACCGGCTCCTCTCCCGCGGCGGCGGCGCGCACTGCCGCCTGGAGCGCGTCCACCTGGAAGCGGAGATCGTCGGCCTGCGTCCCCTGCTCGATCGCCGTCGGCTCGCGATGCACCGCATCCGCGGCGCGCTCGAGCGCCGCCCAGAGCACCGCCGACACCTCGGGCATCGGCGCGGGCGCGGGCGTCGCGGACGATGCGCCGTCCGCGACGGTCTCGTCGTCGCCCCCCGACGTGGCTGGGGAATCGTACACCGGCGTGGTGCGTGCCCTCACTCGGTCAGACCCGCCAGCTCGTCACGACGCACGTTGTGCTTCTCCATGAGCCGGTAGAGGGTCGTGCGGTCGATGTTCGCCAGGCGCGCGGCCCGGGACATGTTCCCCCCCGCGCGCGCCGAGAGGCGCGTCAGGTACTCCTTCTCGAACTCCGCGATCAGCCGGTCCTTCGCCGCGTGGTACGGCTCGTCCATGATGGCCGTGGGGAGCGCGCTCTGCGCCGGCGCCGCCGGGACGTCGTCGTACACCGGGATGTCGTGCGGCTGGATCGGCTGCCCGGGCTCGCTCAGCACCGCCACGTGCTCGATCACGTTCTGCAGCTCGCGCACGTTCCCGCGCCACGGCCGCGTGCGGAGGAACTCCACCGCCGCATCCGTGAGCTTCGGGGTGGGATCGCCGGGCTGGCGGTGCCGCGCCCAGTAATGCGCCAGGAAGTGGCTCGCCAGAAGCGAGATGTCCTCGGGGCGCTGACGCAGCGGCGGCAGCTTGATCGGCACCACGCGCAGCCGGTAGAAGAGGTCCTCGCGCAGGATCCCCTTGTTCACGGCCTCCTGGGGATCCCGGTTGGTGGCCGAGATGAAGCGCACGTCCACTACCGCATCCTGCTGCTCGCTCCCCACGCGCCGCACCACGCCATCCTGCAGCACCCGCAGCAGCTTGGCCTGGATGGGGTGGGACATCTCCGTCAGCTCGTCGAGGAAGAGCGTGCCGCCGTTCGCCGTCTCGAGCAGGCCGGGCTTGTCGCGATCGGCGCCGGTGAAGGCACCCTTGCGGTGCCCGAACATCTCGCTCTCGAGGAGCGGTTCGGGGAGCGCGGCGCAGTTGATCGGCACCAGCTTGCGGCTCGCGCGCCGGCTGTGGTGGTGGATGAACTGCGCGATCACCTCCTTCCCCGTCCCGCTCTCCCCGGTGATCATCACCGAGGCGTCGGTCGGCGCCACCTTCCGGGCCAGCTCCACCGCCTTCCGGAACGCGGGAGAGATGCCGAGGAGGGTGATCTTGTCGCTGTTCCCGCTCTGCTGCACGAGCTGCTGCCGCAGCTCGTTGGTCTCGCGCGCCACCAGCACCGCGTGCGAGGCCCGTCCCACGAGCACCTGGAGGTGCGTGGCGGAGAAGGGCTTCGGCAGGTAGTCCCACGCCCCCGCGCGCAGCGCCTCGATGCTCGACGTCACGCTCGGGTTCCCCGTCATCACCACGACGATCGTATCGCGGTGCGTCTCGAGCGTCGCCTTGAGGATGTCGAGCCC